>CAZOXS010000132.1:0-2626 GCA_964583785.1 uncultured Victivallales bacterium | reverse complement strand
AGGCGGAAGGGACGCTGGGACGCCAATTGCTGGAAGGGGCGCACCGGGTGCGGTTGTTCGGGCAGATGGTTGATGTCGTGGCACGGCTGGAGAAGGTCAACGGCATGAGTGCGCACGCGGATCGCAACGAGCTGCTGGCGTGGCTGCAGGCGTTGAAGACGCCGCCGTCGGAAGTATTCGTGATCCACGGCGAGAAAAAGGCGTCGGCCGCGTTTGCCGAGGCGGTCAGCCGGGAGCTCGGCTGGAAAAGCAGAGTCGCCAGCTACCAGCGCGAGGTCACGCTGGCGTGATCCCGCATTTTGCGAGCTTGCCGACGGGATCGAATTCGTGCACACTGGACTGGATTTGAGAGCGACAGGCAAAACGCAATTCAAGAATCGGGTCATGAGCGAGATGAACGACAGACAGGAAAACGGAAAAGCCGACTGCATGCTGCGGTTCGAGAACGTCCGCAAGGCGTTCGGCGAGGCGCAGGTGCTGGACGGGCTGTCGTTTGATATCCGCCAGGGCGAGATCTTTGTGATCCTGGGACCGTCGGGAACCGGGAAAAGTGTCACGCTCAAACACATGGTGCGGCTGCTTACTCCCGATGAGGGCAATATCTATGTGCGTGGCGACTGTGTCAACGCCGCTAGCGGCAGCGAACTCGAGCGGATCAGGGAGCGTTTCGGCTATCTGTTCCAGGGCGGGGCACTGTTGGCCTGGATGAGCGTGGGTGAGAATATCGCCTTGCCGCTGCGCGAACGCACCAAAATGACCGAGGCCGAGATCCAGGCGCGTGTGGCCGAGGTGCTCGAGATGGTCGAGATGGGCGGCGACGGCGACAAGCGCCCCTCCGAAATCTCGGGCGGCATGCGGAAACGGGCCGGGCTGGCGCGGGCGATCGTGACCAATCCGGAAATCGTGCTCTACGACGAGCCGACCTCGGGGCTCGATCCCGTAACCTCACGCACGATCGATGCGCTGATCGCCCGGCTGCGCGACGAGCTGAACATCACCAGTGTGGTGGTCACGCATGATTTGCACAGCGCGTTGACAATCGCCAGTCGGATTGCCATGCTGGATGGCGGCAAGATCCTGGAAATATCAACACCGGAAACATTCATCCGCTCGGAACATCGCGAGGTGAAGCGTTTCCTGGAATCGCAGTTTATCACCACAAGCGGGGTATGGGAGGAGTCGGGAAAATGAAGAAGGACTGGCGCGAGCGGGAATTGACCATGGAAGTCGTGGTCGGGGCATTCATGGTCATGATCTTTCTGGGATTAGGTTATTTTACGATCATTCTGTCGAAGGAGTCGCTGTTCCGGCAGAAGTCGGAGATGCACATGACCTTTGCGGACGTGATGGGCTTGCGTGTCGGCGATAATGTGGTGGTGCGCGGGATGCCGATCGGCAAGGTGAAGACGCTGGAGCTGCTGGATGCAGACAAGGACTGCGCGGGGGTCTGTACAACGCTTTCGCTGGACACACCGCTGGTGATGCGCGAGGGGTACAATGCCCGGATCGTGACGACATCGATCCTGGGCGGTCGCCAGATGCAGATCGACACCGGACCCTCAGACGCACCGGTACTGGAGCTCGAACGTTATCTTGGCCAGACTCCGTATGACCTGATGGAGGATGCCGCCAAGATCGTCAACGCCGCACGGGAACAGATTATTGAAGGCAAGGTGTTCGAGAAGGTCCGTAACGTGGCTGACCAGATCGATCAGATCGTGACCCGCGTGAATGCCGGCGAGGGCCTGCTTGGCAAGGTGCTTTCCGATGACGAGACGATTTACCGCGACGTGCAGGTGAGTGTGGCATCCCTGCGTGAGATCATGCAGCGCCTGCAGGGTGGCGAAGGGGCGATCGGCAAGCTGCTTTCCGGGGACTCGGCGGTGTATGATGACCTGGCGGCAACGGTGGAGTCAGCCCGGCAGATTGCCGAGCGCTTGAACCGCGGGGAAGGCACCCTTGGGCGCTTGCTCGCGGACGATTCGGTCTACAATGAGATCGAGGCCACGGTTGGCGAGGTGCGGGCGGCGGTCGATGATTTCCGCGAGACGGCCCCGGTCACGACGTTCTCCAGTATTTTCTTTGGTGCGTTTTAATGGTCGAGAAGAAAGCCATCATCCAGAACCAGCAGGGTATTCATTGCCGTCCTTCGGCCATGATCGTCCGCTTCGTCAACAGCTACGAGGGCGATATCCTGGTCCGTGCCAATCGCGGCGAAACCAGCCTGCGCTCGATCCTGGAGCTGATGTCGCTGGAGCTCTATCCCGGATCGGAAGTGACGATCCAGGTCAACGGGCCGGACGAGGAGGAGTTCTGCCACGACCTGGTCGCGCTCTTCGAGACCCATTTCGACTTTCCGCCGATCGCGTAACGGCCCCCTCCTTGGGCGGATCCACAGGAGTGCCTGACTGAACTATACCTCGCGCATCTTGACCAACAGGCGGTCGATGCTATTCAGGATCTTGTCAGTCTGTTGAATTCTAGGCATTAGCTCCTTAATCGCAAATTGTTTGAGTAAATGAGTCGATAATATAGCATGGCGTATCGCCAATTCCAAGCGTTGTAAGTGTTCAGTGTTCAGGGGTTCAGAGTTCAGGCAATATTTTGGGAACCAACGACCATTTCG
>CAZOXS010000131.1:0-3053 GCA_964583785.1 uncultured Victivallales bacterium | reverse complement strand
GCATGAGGGGTTGCTGCCCTGTACTTCTGGCCTCGCCATCCGCAGCGAAGAGGTCTGCCCATACTTGAATACAGCCTCGGATAAACGCCGAAAACACCCTCGCCATCCGTCCGAAATGGTCGTTGGTTCCCAAAATATTGTCTGAACTCTGAACCCCTGAACACTGAACACTGAACACTGAACACTTACAACGCTTGGAATTGGCGATACGCCATGCTATATTATCGACTCATTTACTCAAACAATTTGCGATTAAGGAGCTAAATATCTGTTTGCTGCAATCCTTATTGCATCAATTTCTAAAAAAGACGCACTCCAATAACCATATAACCACTTTATTTATAATACTTTACAAACAAGAGATTGCTTCATCATTGCTTCGGTTGCGCAGCATTGCTGTAATCATTCGCGGCTCCCCTCTTCAAGCCGCTTTAGATTGCGGTCCGTCGTCAGAATCCGCATCTGCTCAATGGCGATCTGGTTCAGCTTTTTCAGCCGTTCGGGTTGCATCATCCCGTCGTTGATAAACAATGCGTTCAGATTTTCGAGGTTTGCCAGACAAACCAATTGTGAGACATTTGCGTGATCTCGGATGTTGCCCTTATCGTCAGGATTCGCGCCTCGCCACTGTTTCGCGGTCATTCCGAAAAGCGCCATGTTCAGAACATCAGCTTCATTGGCATATACCAGATTTGTCTGGCGGGCATCCAGTTCGGGGGGAATCAGGTTGGCCTTGATGGCATCCGTGTGTATCCGGTAATTGATCTTGGTTAGATTCCTGCGGATATCCCAGCCCAATTGCTTCTGCTCAGCCTCCTGCAAACGCTGAAACTCCTTGATCAGGTAGAGTTTGAATTCAACCGATACCCAGGAGGCGAACTCGAAAGCAATATCCTTGTGGGCAAAAGTTCCGCCGTAACGTCCGGACTTGGAAATCAGCCCAATAGCTTTCGTTGATTCGATCCACTTCTTCGGTGAGAGAACGAAAGAGTTTTCGCCAGCATCGAATCTAAACTGGTCGAATTCGACCAGTTTGAATGCTGGGTTGTTGAGTTTTTCCCAGAGGCCCAGCAGATCAATTGTGCTGCGACTCCGAAGCCAATTTTTGATGATATCCGCTGGTGCATCCGGGCTTCTGAACTTGGCGATATCTGTCAGCGAAATATAATCATCGCGCTCGATCCGCTGAATTCGAACCGTTTCGCTCAAAACCACCACTTGACTGTTTTTCATACACTCACCTCCACGATGGTCATCGTGTCGTTGCCGAAGATGTCCACCACCTTGACGGCGATCTTGCGCCGTCCGGGGCTGCATTCGTGCAGGGCGCTCTTGAGCTCCAGCGAGCGATCCTTCTTGGTCCGGAAACTCTGCCATTCGTTCTCGAAGATGTAATCGCCCGTCCACTGCTCGACCCAATCATCCAGATCCGGCTGCGGCCCCTCCAGCCCCTCCA
Source organism: uncultured Victivallales bacterium (assembly GCA_964583785.1). GTDB lineage: Bacteria > Verrucomicrobiota > Kiritimatiellia > UBA8416 > UBA8416 > UBA8416. The sequence continues at coordinate 1,597 of CAZOXS010000131.1, read as the reverse complement.
GCGTTCCCTGGCCTGGCCAATGCTTCTTGACGCGAATAATCTCCCGCTTGCTCTCGTAGTTGAAGTCCACGGCCCAGTGGTCAATCCAGTCGGTCCAGTTCTCGGTGAGCGTCTCACGCGTGAAAACACCGTTCTTGTCCTTGCTCAGCTTCACGATCTGCCCTTTTTCCACCACGATCCGGCTGCCCGCCTTCGCGGCTTTACCGAGCGTTTCCTCGGCCTGGGCGATGGAATCCTGCGAGTAGAACACCGAGAAGTCGGTCAGTTCCACCGCCACGGACGAAGGCTTGCCCTTGCCGCCGGATTTGACGTGCGGCTTGACCTCGATGAACGAGACATCGTGAAAGACCACCTGATTACGCTCCACCGCCCGCTTGTCGAACACTTCGGCCGGAATATACTTCGGGGCGATGTCGATGCCCTTGGCCCGCGCCTCATCCAGCACGTTCGGGAAAAGTCCCATCTCGAACTCGAACCCGAGGATATCCACCTTCGTAATATGCTTCTTGCGGCATTCCAGAATCACTTCCTCCACGAAAAGCCGCGTCACAGGCAGGTTCACCGGCCCCACCGCCACGAGCCGACCGGCCTTCTTGCCGTGGAAACTGGCAAAATTCTCGACCGGTTCCGCCCGGTAGGCCTTGAGGATCAGATCCAGGAAGGCGGCTTCCTTCTCCTGAAGCTGACGCTGCTGCTCCTCCTCGCGCAGATTCGGATTCACCCCGATGAAGTGCTGACGCTCATACTTGCCCAGATTCAGGATTTCAAAGGCCCGGTAATTTTTGCCATCGGCCTTGAGCTGACGCTGCACCCCGATCATGCGCTTGCGCGTCGTATGAATCGCAAACTTCCCCAGATCCGTGCAAATCCACTTACGCCCCAGCTTCTCCGCCACCGCCGCCGTGGTTCCCGAACCACAGAAGAAGTCGGCGACCAAATCGCCTTCATTGGAAGAGGCTTTGATAATGCGCTCTAGAAGTTCTTCTGGCTTCTGAGTGGGGTAGTCAACTCGTTCTTTTGACATAGAGTTAATGGGTGTAATATCCGTCCAAATGTCTTCGACTACATTACCTCCGACATCCTCAAGAAATCTTTTGACACTTGGCATTCCGTCTTTAGAGAAAACAAGCAGCCCTTTTTTCATTCCCTCATCAATTCTCTCTTGTGACCAAATCCAATGCTTACCCGATGGCGGGGGCAATTCACGATCTCCAAAAAATCGGGCAGGACCAGCACCAGCCTGAGTGAAATTATCCAGACGATATCTTTTGCCAGATTTTTCGTCGGTATACCGGTAATGGCTTTGAATGTAATCTTCTGAATGCGGCAGACGCTGTGTGTTAAAAACAGGCGAATTCCCTTTGGCATAAAAAAAGATCGAATCCTGAACGTTACCGTATTTCGAACTTTGAGCTTTCGAGGAACGTATTTTTTGCCAGATTACCTCATTCCTGAATTGGATGGTTCCGAATATTTCATCCATCACAAGGCGTATATGGCCACTTACCCGCCAGTCGCAGTGCACATAAATACTGCCATCCTCGGCTAGCAGGTCCCGCATGAGGATCAGGCGTTCATAGATCATGGCGATGAAGGA
>CAZOXS010000130.1:0-2700 GCA_964583785.1 uncultured Victivallales bacterium | reverse complement strand
GTATCAAGCAGAATGCCTTTCGGATGTGCGTGCCGCTTTGTAAGATTCACAATAGAATCAGCTACTGCCACCTTCAGGTCATTCTCCAGCATCAGGTTCCTGAGCCGGTGCGCTTCAAGATACTGGGTCACCGACTCGTTCTGCTCGCCTGCAGCAGCATCAGCCACACGGTCTACCCCCGTAAGCGGCCAACTGTCGCTCCGGTAAGGCGGAACCGGATCGTGCCATGAACCGAGATTGCCCGGCGAATATCCGTCCCAGGCATAACGGACAGCCACCGGTTGAGCAACAAACGGGTGCGATATCAGAAGGCCGGGACTCCGGTCATTTACCTCAATGCGGCCTGGATACCAGACCTGATTCGTTCCGGCAATCAGGAATCCGGCAAACGGCTGCTGGTTATTCACAGGTGGCTTAACGATCTCTGGATCCACCCATTCCCCGTCCTTTAGTTTCGTGGACTCGAATTCGACAAATGCCCTGCCATCCTTGAAGGTGGCCTGCTTAAAACGTACCCGATCCGCGCTGTCAACAACCTTGTAGACATCACGCAAAGCCCAGTATACGGCCCGCTCTGCCACCGGACGTTTCCAGTCCGGATGGATACCGCCGCCCACATCATGCGCCACAATGTATCCGGTATCAGGCGTCCTGGTGTGAACATCCCAGTGAATCGCGCGTGCCGTCGCATAGGCGCTCTCGCGCATGCCCGTCTCCCTGGTGCCTAAACCCTGGAGCGTAATGATTCCAAAAGGCAGATCCGGCCTCGATAATGCTTCACGGTACGTCCTTATCACACCTGGAAACGTTTTATGATACTGAGGCAGATCACCGCTTAGCGCCTCGTTTTCGCCCTGCAGGTAAATGACACCCGCAACGGTCATCTTTCTTATTGGATAGAGCCTCGCGTTATAAAGTTCAGCCGGGGCGCCCCTCCACTTGACCTCGTTCTCGCCCTCCTTCTTCTTCGCATCATAGCCAGCAAGCTGCCCGTTAAGCGTCGGAGAATCCATCTCCTCAAGCAGCTCACGATAACACCATTCACGGGCGAACGAGCCACCCTGTGCAATGTTGATAACGCCAACCGGCACCTTCAGGCGTCGGTGCAGGTATTCTCCAAACAGATAAGGGACGGTTGCCACAGCATCCACCGCGCCATCTTCACACACAATCCATGGCTCGAACGCCCGCCCTCTATCAACAGCTTCGTCTGCAACGAATGAATCCCGCGGAGAAGTGCTCGCCCCGCGCACCTTGGCATAGCGGATACCATTAAAGACAAGCCCCTTGTTTGCCCACATCTTGTCGCGCGTCCAGGCCCATTCCATATTGCTCTGGCCGCTCGCAATCCACACCTCGCCGATCAGCAGGTTCTTAATCAGAATCCTGTCATTTTCTGTCCGGGCGGCAAGAAACGCAGGCGTAAAACTTGCCTCATGTATTCCCAGATCAACTTCCCAACGGCCTTCTTTGTCTGCTACAACCTTCTTTGATACAGGCGTAAACACCGCTGGCTCATCATCAATATAGCTCAGCCTGATCTTGCCGATTGCCGGATTATGCTTCACGGACCCTGCCGTTTCTTCCGCACTCTCAAGAAAATTACTGCCGGCAAAAGCGGCTGCATCGTCAGTAGACTGCGTAAACAGAACATCCACCTCGGCACCGGGCTCAGCCCATCCCCAACACGCAATATCCCTGCCGCGCTGTAGCACCATGTTGTCCGAAAAAATATCAGCCAACCGCAACGCCTCAGCAGCGCCGGCAACGCCCGCAATTAACGCTATCGAAAAAACACAAACCAGTATTCTTACATCTCTCACGCAAGCCTGTCCTTTCATGTTCACACGTTCCTTCATGGCCTCTTTTCAACAGCTCAACCATCGCCCTTGCCTATAACTTCAATTCCTTTCAACAAAGCATTTCAGTCTTCTCACGTGACCTGCGCATGGCGTTCCTCGTCAATGGACGTCAGCGGAACTTAAACAAGGAGCCTCGCGTCGGCAAGGGACTTTCCAGTCCAATGCTGATATCATCCAGCAGATCGTTCGCACCAGCCCCAAGTACTCCGAACTTGCCGTACGAGGCCGTATCGGTGTTGTAGAATCCGAGTCCGTTGGTCACCCGTGCGCCCTCCACGTAGAGGTCCCATGTGTCAGCCGTGTAGTCGCTGTAGACCGTGAAGCGCGTCCACGCTCCCTCCTCCACGATCGCGTCGGTCGTAACCTGCGTGGTGGAGTCGTAAACTACTACATTGCCGGACAAGTTCACGAAGAACGCGAAGGTTGCATTCGTCGGCGAGGTGGGCGTGTCACCCGCCCGCCCGAAAGTCGGCAGGAGGTACAGATCAGTCCATACCGCCGTCTGCCCGTCGCTGAAGGTGTGCACGGCCTGCCCCGTTGCGGATGTTACACTACCGGCTTTCGACCCATTCTGCGCGACCGCATCCTGAACCACCGCATTTGTTCCCAGCCAGCCTCGCTGGCCGGCCAACGGACCGTTGGTCAGGCTCTCGAAGGTTTCCACGAACGGCAGGTTCCAGTCGCTGTCGTCCGCCGCGATCGTGAACGTCACGTTCGACGGGGACTGCACGGTCACGTTGGCACCCGCGCTGATCGCGAAGGTCAGCGTCTCGTCGCTTTCCTCCAGCACGTCGTCCACGATCATAAAGCTGAAGCTCTTGTTCGACTCGCCAGCCGC
>CAZOXS010000129.1:0-3935 GCA_964583785.1 uncultured Victivallales bacterium | reverse complement strand
GGCGTGGAGGCGGCTGCCGCCATGTTGAAGCTACCGGCATTTCCGCCAGCGAACCCTGCCGCACCGGCAGCCGCCGCATGGCTATTGCCTGGTGCCGTCATAAGCCGGGCGATTTCGGGGTTGAAGGCGGGATCCAGACGTTTGATTCGTTCCGCCAGTGGCGGGTGTGTCGAAAGCAGCGCGCCGAAACTGAATCCACCGACAGGCCCGAAGAACAGGTGGCTGGCTTCGGATGCGTGCGTGTTCCTGACAGCGGCGCCGGCACTCAGGCCGCCGATCTTCTTCAGGGCACCGGCAATCCCGGATGGATTCCGGGTGAACTGTACGGCGGAGGCGTCGGAGAGATACTCGCGTTGCCGGGATATGGCGCTTTTGATCAGATTGGCGAAGAAGACTCCGATATAGCCGATGATGATCAGGGCGATACCGAGGAAAGGCAGCGGGTTGCCGCCCTTTTTGTCGCTGCGCGAGCGACCGCCGCCGAAATGCGCCGTGCGCAAAAGGATACGGCCGATAATTGTGAGCATCAGGATGCCGAAAAGAATCCCCATGAGACGGATGTTAAGGCGCATGTCCCCATTGACGATATGACTGAACTCGTGGGCGATCACGCCCTGTAGCTCGTCGCGCGAAAGCTGCTGGACGCAGCCGCGTGTAACGCCAATGACGGCATCGCGGGTGGTGAAGCCGGCGGCAAAGGCATTGATGCCGGGTTCATGATCCAGCAGATAGACCTGCGGGACGGCGATTCCGGCAGCGAGCGCCATTTCCTCCACGACATTCAGCAGGCGCCGTTCGTCAGGATCCCGCGTATCCGGTGCAATCGGACGACCGCCAAGCGAACGGGCCACCACGGATCCGCCCTGTGAAAGCTGCATCGTCTTGAACAGGGATCCGGTTAGTACCAGAACCAGCACGGCTACCGAGACGATCGCGAACTGCCCCGCATCCCACAGTCCGGTTGCCACCGCGCCGTCGGCATCCTCCATGCCGCCGAAAAGCAGCCGGACGACCAGGTAGACGGACACGATGATACCGGTTACCGCCAGTCCGTACAGCAGGACGAGGAGGGAGGTGTTCCGCCGGGCGCGGTCCTGATGCGCGAAGAAATCCATCAGAAGCTGACCTTGGGTGCAACGCGTTCCTGCTCGTCGGTGATCTCGAACAGTGCGGCGGGCTGGAAGCCGAAGGCGCCGGCAAGCACCACCGCCGGGAACTTCTCGCGGGCGGTATTGTAATGCATGACTGCATCGTTGAACGCCTGGCGCGAGAAGGCGACCTTGTTCTCCGTGGAGGTCAATTCCTCCATGAGCTGCGCCATCGTCTGGTTGGCCTTGAGATCCGGGTACTGCTCGACAACCAGCATCAGCTTGCTCATGGCACCGGCAAGTGCGCCTTCGGCACCAAGCAATTGATGCATGGCGGCCGGATTGCCGGGATTAGCGGCGGCGGCCTTGCCGGCGGCGGCGGCCTGGTTGCGGGCATTGACCACCGCTTCCAGGGTTTCGCGTTCATGTTTCATGTAGCTCTTGGCGGTCTCGACCAGGTTGGGGAGCAGGTCGTACCGGCGCTTGAGCTGCACATCGATCTGCGCAAACGCGTTCTTGAAGCGATTGCGCAGAGCAACCAGACTGTTGTACACGCCGGCGACAAAAAGGCCGATGACGACAACGATGACGATGGTAACGATGAGACCGATCATGACATAGTTCCTCTTGGTTTGCATTAAAGACGTAGGAAAGCGTATAGAACCCCGATCGCAACGTCAAGCCAAGCGTTCAAACGACTTGACCGGTACCACATGCCTGATGTACTACCCTGCTTCTATGAAACTGGTGAGACACTTACAGACCCCCTCGTGGTGCCCGGCTTCAAGCGGGCACCACGAGGGGGTCTGTAAGTAAAAATGGCGGATTCTGTGCGCGTGGGGGGGGTTGCGCCGTCTAATGGCAGGGCATCACCGTTTTTTTGGCACACTGCGTCCTTTCCGTCGTTGAAAACCGGGTTTTCGGGTGCCCCTGTGGTTATCCAGGCTTCTAGCCGGAGCCTGGCCGAAAAGACCTTTTCGGACAGGCTCCAGCTAGAAGTATCCTTCGCCACTGCTGCAATACCGTTGGGAACCGCGCCATTCAATCGGTCGGCTCGTAGCGGCGTTTGTGGGCACTGATGCCCGCCAGCCGGAACGGGCCGGTGCGGTACTGGCTGAAGGTGTAGTCCCAGCCGTCGCGCGGGATGGTCAGGTTGAAGATATCCTCGTACTGCTGCACCTCGAGCAGCGTGCGGTCGGCGAGCTGCGCCCGATGCCGATTGGTGTACAGCACGTCGCGGTAGCCGCTGGCGATGCGCCCGCTGAAGAACTCACCCATGCAGCCGGATCCATAGCTGAAGAGGCTGACGGGCTGGCCATCAAGCGGCTCGGTCGCATGATCCAGCAGGCTGGCGAGGCAGATATACAGCGAGGCGGTGTAGGTGTTGCCGACAATCCGGTTGTAGCGTAGCGACTCGTCGACCTGCCGCTGGAGGTGCCCGGCCTCGTCGCCAGCGACGGCGTCCGCCTTCAGCAGTGTCTTGTGGGCCTTGACGGCCATATTGGTGAACGGCGAGTGATAGCAGCAGCGGGCGAAATCGGTCAGCGCGCGGCCGGTCTGCTCCTTGTAGTGCTGCCAGGCGTGCTGCAGCGTGTGGAGGTAGACACGCGTCGAGGCCTTACCCTCGACGACGGCCTCGTCGCGGTAGTTCGGCCGCCAGAAGTCCATGACATCCTCGGCATGCAAACCGCTGGCGTCGTCGAGTGCCAGGATCGCGGGATTCGTGGAAACCAGCATGGCGACCGCCCCGCATCCCTGGGTGGGCTCGGCGGCGCTGCCGATCTCGTAGCGGGCGACATCCGCCGCCAGAACCAGCGCCTTGCTGCCGGGATTGGCGTTGACGGCGAGAGCCGCCATGCGCAGGGCGAGGGTGGCACTGTAGCAGGCCTGCTTGAGCTCGACCACGCGGCAGCGGGCGGGCAACCCGAGCAGCCCGTGTACGAAAAGCCCCGCCGACTTGGACTGGTCGATGCTGCTTTCGGTGGCAAAGAGCACCAGGTTGATCCCCTCAGTACCGCATTCGTCGAGAATCGGCTTGGCGGCCGAGGCGGCCATGGTGACGATATCCTCGTCGGGCGGCGGTACCGCCATGATCTCCTGCCCGATGCCCACGCGGTACTTGTCCCATTCCACGCCACGTGCCTCGGCTAGGGTCTTCAGGTCAAGCGCATAGCGGGAGGTGTAGAAACTGATCCGTTCAATGCCTGCATTCATAGTGCCGGCATGATCGGCTTTGCGCCTTCATCTTGTCAAGGTGGGAATTCGGGAAGCTTGACGCGTGCTCCGTCTTCGGAGTAGTTTGCGATGAAGTGATAGGCAGGTTGGCCGCTCACTGGGGTGGGCAAAATGGGTTGGGTAAATTAGGGACGGGAGCGCGGTGAACGATTACGGGCGACGATTACGGGCGACGATTTGTGTTTCGCTCTCATCGTAATCCGTAATCGTCGCGCGTAATCGTAATCCGAAATAGGCAGACAGCAGTAGTGTTCAAAGAGAGACAAGATGGCCAAGTTATTCAGTGAGATCGATAGCAGTGAACGCGGTTCCAGGCCTGCAATCGGTATCACGATGGGGGATGCTGCCGGGATCGGCCCCGAACTGTGTCTGCGAGTACTGTGTATGCCTGCGGTCACGCGCTTTTGCCGCCCGGTCGTCTTCGGCAGCGCCGCGTTGCTGCGTCGGGTTGCCGGTGTTTGTGGAATCCCGTTCGAGGCGGCGGTGATCGCGTCTGCCGATCTGCCCGTCGGCGGGTTGCTATCGGGCAATGCCCCGCTCGTTGTGGATGGCGGCGTCCCGGCGGCGGACGCCGTGATGCCGGGGGTGGTGCAGGCCGCCTGCGGGGCGGCC
>CAZOXS010000128.1:0-2943 GCA_964583785.1 uncultured Victivallales bacterium | reverse complement strand
AACTCTGAACCCCTGAACACTGAACACTTACAACGCTTGGAATTGGCGATACGCCATGCTATATTATCGACTCATTTACTCAAACAATTTGCGATTAAGGAGCTAAAGTCCAAGGACCAAGGTCTAAACTTACAGGCTATTGAATTACGATTGCACAGCCAATGTCATCCGTGATAGGATTCCCCTGTAATGAAAGCTGACAAATACCTTGAAAATGCAGCGACAACAGCCATGCTGATAGAAGCGGGATTTGACATGATGCGGCAAAATATTCGCCGCCGCCATACGAATGCCTCAGAAAAAACGGTGGAAGCGTTGCTGGGGGCTTGGGTTCGCCGCGAGAATGACCCATTACCAGGGGACACGGCGGGAGCCGTCCGGATTCGGCAGCGATTCACATGAATTCACTTGAAACCTTACTGCAACGGATATCGCTCGAACTCAGCAATCAACCGCAGGCTTGGGCGTTAGTGGGTGGCCTCGCCGTCTCGGTTCGAACTGAACCCCGATTCACGCGCGACTTGGATCTCGCTGTTGCGGTCAGCAACGATAGCGAAGCAGAGTCTCTCGTTCATCGTTTGCATAGTGCGGGCTTTCAAACATTTGCAACCGTTGAGCACGAGAAAACAAAACGTTTGGCAACTGCAAGAATCGCCCCGTTCGGCTCCAGCCCGCAAGGCCTCGTTCTGGATGTATTATTTGCGTCCTCGGGTATTGAAGCCGAGATCTGCATGGAGGCAGAAAAACTGCTCGTATTCCCTGGTCTCTCTGTACCAGTTGCCACGATATTCCATCTCATTACGCTCAAAGTTCTCTCGCGTGATGATCGTACGCGTCCCCAGGATTCGGCTGATCTGCGCCAATTGATCATCAACGCCGCCCCGGCTGATCTTGAGTTGGCGATTAAGGCAGCTCAACTCATCGAGCACAGAGGATTCAACAGGGAACGCAATCTCCCAGCGTTAATCGAGCAGGCCTGGCGTGAATATCGTTAAAACGACTGGCAATCGAACCCCAATTCTGCGTTTTCCTTTTCCCGCCCCCCCTTCGAGACCGCGACGAGTCACGTCCATGAAAGCGGCGACCCCGCTTCCTGACGCATTGGGCGCATCTGCGATTTGTTGCAAAATGGCCATAGGAATAGCACCCTAGGTCAATTCATTGCTCGTAATCGTAATCATGATCTTAATCATAATCGATTAAGATTACGATCAGGATTACGATTAGGAAATATTCCACATGAGCTATTCTTCTCTAAGAGTTGCAACGATTCGCAGATGCGCCCTGACGCATTCCTGCTTAATATTTCGCGTTTACAACCTCTTCACCCTCCACTACAATGGCCACATGATCGATTTAATACAGCGACACCAACAAGAGATTGCCGACATATGCCGTCGTCAGGGTATACAGCGGCTCGATGTCTTCGGATCAGCGGCGACGGGACAATTTGATGCGCAGTCCAGCGACGTAGACTTTATCGCGGAATTTGATGATCAAAGCCCGATTGGCGGACTGCTGGATCGCTATCTTGAGCTTGCCACACGGCTTGAAGCGTTGCTCGGCATAGCAGTAGACATCATAACGCCTAGATCCATGCGCAATCCCTACTTCAGGGAAAGCGTCAACGCATCAAGGGAAACCGTCTATGCAGCCTGATGCCCGCAAATACCTTCTGGATGCGCTCAACGCATGTGAGGCGATCACCGAATTTACGCGCCAGGCGTCGCTCAACGATTACTCTGCCAATCTGCTGCTTCGCTCTGCTGTTGAGCGACAGTTTGAGATCATGGGCGAAGCCTTCAGCCAACTTGATAATAGCGAACCAGAATATCGGCATCAGTACCCAGACATGGGGAAAATCATTGGTATGCGCAACCGCATCATACATGGCTACGACAGCGTTGACGACGCCATCGTCTGGGATGCCGTAAAGAACCATATTCCTCCTCTCTATAATTGGCTGAAAACCTTTGCGCTGTAAAACCAGCAACCAAGCACAAAGAACGCATCCCCCAATGCCCACACACCAGCCTTGAAAAATTCGCCCAATTCGCATAATTGCCCGTCGCTGCGCTCCTTGCTGCCTGTTCGGCAGCCTTTGCTCGCAAGTTCGCTGCTCCGCAGTTAATCATTCCCAAGAGCTAGTTTTGACTTCCCCACATCACTTTTCCCTGCTACATTGCACTATCTAATTTTCAAATCTCAACATCAACCTCAGGAACAAAAACAGAGCGCCAGCCAAAAGCCCCAAATGAACCCCCGCTTGCCCCAACCCCAACAACCGAAAAACCAACACCTCGCCAAATGAAGAATGACGTGCCCCCAATACTCCCCATTAGATCTGTGGTCACCGCCAACCCTAACTTGTTATTTACAGCCTGACCCCGATAGAGCGCAATTCCCAACCGTCTGCGGTCTGCAGTCTGCTGTCTCCGTTCCCCCAATCCCGCATTCCCCATTATTTAATTGGTCAACCGTCTCCGGATCTGCTAAATTCCCAGGCTTTGCACCCCAAGACAGACGATGAAACATCCGAATTCAGCCCCAAACCCGTAATCTTTTGAAGGAGAACAAGGAAAGAACCAGAAAATAGCCCCCCCTTTTTACCCTCTCCCGGCGACCATTTCCGTGGTCACCGCCCCACCCGCGCAGCGGGCACTAAGCCCCCTCATGAACAAAAACTAAATTGTGAAATGTGAAGATTTGACCCCGATGCCCTACCGATGCCCTAATGACCCCGATGCCCTTAAGTGTGAAATGTGAAGACGTACCCCCGATGCCCCCCCCCAATACTCCCCATTAGATCTGTGGTCACTGCCAACCCTCACTTGTTATTTACAGTCTGACCCCGATAGAGCGCGCAGCGGGCACCAAGCCCCCTCATGAACAAAAACTAAATTGCGAAATATGAAGACCCCAATGCCCGCGAGAATGGCCAAG
>CAZOXS010000127.1:0-3515 GCA_964583785.1 uncultured Victivallales bacterium | reverse complement strand
GACCTCGGTAACGGCGTCTCCCTGGATCTGGTCTGGATTGCGCCGGGCACCTTCACGATGGGCAGTCCCGAAAATGAAAGCGGCCGCGGCAGTGACGAGGGCCCGCAGCACAAGGTGACAATCTCGAAGGGCTTCTGGATGGGCAAGACCGAGGTGACACAGCGGCAGTACCAGGCTTTGATGGGCAGCAATCCGAGCTATTTCAAGAATGCCGGACAGGATGCGCCGGTGGAGCTGGTGTCATGGAACGATGCGAAGGCCTTCTGCGGGAAGCTGCAGTCACGTCTTCTGTCGGATTTGCGCGGGTTGACCGCCCGCCTGCCGACGGAGGCGGAGTGGGAATACGCCTGCCGGGCGGGGTCATCGACGGCACTTTATACCGGTAAGGAGTTGACATCCACGACTGGCCGCTGTCGGAATCTGGACGAAATCGCGTGGTATAGCCAAACCAGCGGGAGCACAACGAAACTCGGTGGACAGAAACAACCCAATGCGTGGGGGTTGTATGATATGCTTGGAAACGTATGGGAGTGGTGTGAGGACTCGAAGCGCGGCTACACGGCTTCGGCACAGACTGATCCCGAAGGCTCGGGGTCGTCGCGCGTGCTTCGCGGTGGTTCATGGAGCCTCGACGCGAGGGTCTGTCGGTCGGCGAACCGCCTCGGCTACGCTCCCGGCCTTCGCTACGACCACGTCGGTTTTCGGGTTGTTGTGCGCTGAGGGCGGAGTTTAACATTTTGATTTTTACCCGTAGAAAAAGGAAACGTGCCGCGTAGCGGCACGCGATTTTCGAAATGAAATCACGACCACCGATCTACACGAAATATTACGATTTGCTGGGCTGGATTCTGGACCGGGTTGGCAAGTTCCCCAAAAACACGCGCTTCGGATTGGTGCAGAAGATCGAAAGCATCGCGCTGGACACTCTGGATTTGCTGATCGAGGCGCTTTACCGCAAGGACCGGCATGTCCTGTTCGAGCCGGTGAATATCGGGCTGGAGAAGCTGCGGATTTTCCTGCGTCTGAGCCATGACCGGGGACTGTTGAGCGCAGAGCAGTTGCGCTACGCGGTCCGGGAGATTGACGAGATCGGTCGCATGTGGCACGGTTGGACAAAGTCGCGGGGGACAAGTGAAGCGGGCCGGTAATCTGTTCGAGACGATCTGTTCCTGGGAAAACCTGGATTGATTAGGGACAGGCTTCTGATTCTTCGATTTTGTGTGCCCATATTTGGCCATGGGGAGGCCGCAGGGCGTTTATGGGCTGCTTATGGGCTGGCCTGCGGACACGGACCGGGTGGAACCGGTCCCTCCAGGGGGCGCGGACGGGGTGGAACCCTCCATCGCCAAAGGCTTCCGCCTTCGCCAAAGGCTACGGCGGACAAGACGGCGGGCATGCCGGTCCCTCCAGATCGCTAAAGCTCAATGTCTGCCAGTATTTTGCTTGTCATTGTCTCGGAGATACGGAATCCGGCTTCTTTCAGGGCAGTAAACGCATGACGAGGATTCTTTAGTATACCCTTGCGATAGGCTGCCAGTAGTAGGCCAAGCGTTCCGGTAACGTTCAGCCCCAGTTCGGCAGCCACGTTGCGAGCAGCCAGATCATCGAGAATCGTCAAGTCGGCCTTCATCCGCAGGGCGAGAGCGATGACGGCCGTTTCGCCCGCTCCAAGCTCCTTGCGCAGCAGCATCTCAGGGGGATCATCCACTGTGGTTAGCCAAGCTGCATGAAACAGGGCATCGGTTCCGCCATAGATGCGTTTCCCCGCGAGCAGTTCATTCACAACGGACTGGGGACGTACGACATTCCCGAAAAGCCTTGGAAGAACGTCCAGATGACCGATGCGGTCAAGCGCGATCAACGGTGAGGTATTCACCACGACCGTCACAGTGCGACTCCGAGAACGGCCATCATATCGTTATTCAATTCCGTTTCGGTTTGCTGGAAAACGGGAACGCCATACTGCCCGCACGTCAGCAGGAACTCAACACGGGAGATCCCGGCAAGTCGTGCGGCAAGTCCGCTCGATATGCGGCCAAGCTCGAACAGCTTCAATGCCGAAGCCATACGCAGCTCCTTGTCCAGCTCGCTTTCGCGCCGCCCCAGTGCTACCGCCAGCTCAGGGCCGCAATCTATGGTCATGGTACTCATGAGGTTGTCTTTTACCACGCGGGACTCTTGCGTGTCAAGGTTGTCAAGTACCATAGGGCGCTTAGGGTCAGGCTTCTGATTCTTCTGAGGTGTGTCTGTTTGTAGCCCAGTCGTGCTTGTCCACCGTAGATGGCGAAGTCGCGCCGCGACTGTGGCAGCGGGATGCGCGTACGTTACGCAAATTACCGTGGATATGACAAACAACTGTTCGCTTACAACGCGGAAGCCGCGCTCGCGGCCCAGCCTTCGCCACGGCTTTGGCGGGAAAGCTGCGAGCGGGCTACAAGCGAGGAACAGGTTTCGTGTGCGAGGGTAATGCAGGTGGGGCGGGGTGCAGCCAAAGTAGCGGGAGCTTCCAGCTCCCGATTGGCCGTGGTGTGCCCATGTGTTGCTCATGTGGAGACCTTCGGACTTTGGGTGGACTCGTTATGGGCTGTTCCACGGACGCGGACCGGGTGGAACCGGTCCCTCCAGGGAGGACGCGGACCGGGTGGAACCGGTCCTTCCAAGGTGGCGGAGTGGGCTGCGGTTTTTCACAGGTGTCTTTTTATTTGTGCGAATGGAGTGCTTGTGATTGAATAACAGCCATGAAGCGTCTACGCATATATCTGGATACCTCCGTGATCAACTTCCTGTTTGCCGACGATGCCCCGGATTTCCGGCGCGTCACGGTGGAGTTCTTTGAGCGGTATGCGGCGCAATACGAGTTGTTCGGTTCGGATGTACTGATCCGCGAGCTTAGTGCCGATTCCGATCTGCAGCGTCGTGATAGGCACTTCCTAATGCTAAAGCAATGGTATGTTGCCATGCTGCCCGGGGATTTTGATGATGAGGTCGCGCGCCTTGCTGACGCCTATCTGCGTGACGGTGTTGTACCCCTGCGCAAGCGTGATGACGCACTGCATGTTGCCTATGCAACTGTGTTTGAAATGGATGTTGTATTATCCTGGAATTTCAAGCATTTGGCGAACCTGCGGCGAGAGGCGCGTTTTATGGTAATCAATCAGGCGCAAGGATATTTGCGCTCGCCGCGAATCGTATCCCCGATGGAGTTGCAAGATGAAAACGAAGAATAACGAGAATGTCCTTCCGCGTGCCTTGCAGGAAGTCTGGGAATGGAAAGAGTCCGTCCAGCGTGATATGGCCGGGCTGGATACCCGCCAGATGTTGGCGCGTATGCATGCCGACGCTGATAAGGTCTGTGTGGCGTACGATCTTATCCGTGCAAATCCAGCCAAGGAATGCCGACGCGTTGCGGAGTCGGGCGCTTCATACGGCAAAACAGCTAGCGTCTGAAAAGGAGGCTGCCCGGTGTTGTTCTGGCGACCGCTTCGGATTGTTTCGCCACTGGAGGTTGAAGATGA
>CAZOXS010000126.1:0-2644 GCA_964583785.1 uncultured Victivallales bacterium | reverse complement strand
GGCATGGTACGGCCTTGGAAAACAAGGGCGGGGTGGATATGCCAGACGTTCCGTTGGTTCGGAGCTGAAGCATTATACCTTGCAAAACCCCTCGCTGTGCCCGGCTTCAAGCGGGCACAGCGAGGGGTTTTGCAAGAGCCTTGATTATATCTCCCGCAGAACGCTTGGGTGACCATTTCCAAAAGTTGTATTCAACTTTTGGAATATGTGTCCACCCGAATGCTGCACATTTCGCGCAATCTTCTGCTCCCAGTATTTCCGATTGGTAACGGGCATTCGGCAATGCTTCACGCACCCATGCCAGAAACATCCGTCAACAAAGATCGCAAGCCTTTGCGCGGGGAAAGCAAAGTCTGGTTTCCCTGTCAGTGGATAATTTCTTCCCAGTCAGGGCCTTCAAGCCGTGGCGTTCCCCTTGATGCAAGGAGATAGACCAGCTGCATGAAGCGTCGACCGTATTCGACGTAGTTGGCGAACTTGATGTCCTCCGGTGCCTGGATGCTGGGGTCGTGATGCACCACCGCCAGATGCGGCTCGATCGAGATGCCACCATCGTAACCGTTGTCGAGAAGATCCTTGACGATTGCCTTGACGTCGCCGTCGCCTTCACCTGCAAACGTGAATCGCCCCTTCTGGTCAGGGATCCCGTAGGTGGCATCCTTGATGTGGACATAGACAATGTGTTCCTTGACCTTGCTGTAGAATTCCCAGGCCGATTGCCTGGGATAGGGCTGCGGCTTGCTGCGATCATCGGAATTGACCGGATTGCCGGTATCGAAGGCCAGCTTGAGCCCCGGTACGTTCTCGATCAGCTTCAAGGAATAGGGCCACCCCATCCCGCCGTAGTTTGCACAATTCTCGTGCACAGGCGTAATGCCCGCATCCGTGAACATCTTCTGCAACTCCCGCACGCGCCGGAAGCGTTCCTCCTCCATCTGATCCTCCGGGCCGCGATCCTTGAGCACCGCGAAGCTCATGATGCGGATCATGTCGCAGCCCAACCGCTGCATCCGCGGGATGGCACGCCGCGCCTCCGCCAGCGTCGGCTCGAAAGGATCGGTAATCTGCGTGCGCCAGTTGGCGATCGCCGAGCCAAAGCAGTTGATCCTGACGCCGGCATCCGCCAGCTTGCCGCACACCACATCAAACGCCTCATCGGAAATATCGTGGATATTCTTGCCGTCGATATTACGGCTCTCGATATACTCCCACCCCAGCGCCTTCGTCGCCCGGATCTGTCCGTCAATCCCCGCCGCCGCCTCATCCGCAAAGCCTGTATAATACATGACCGATCTCCTTCCTGCGCATATCCTGCCACTGATTACGGATTTTCACCATACCCGATAGGCCTGCTAAATCAAGTGCATTCCGCCAGGAAAGTCTTGGATTGGGCAATGATGATCAATCATTGGGCTGCACTCGACAGGAGCGTCATGCTATAGAGTTGAAATGTAAATCAACCCGGTTCCCGAAGGAGCGCCCATGATCCACAAGCCGAACATCGTTTTCTTTTTCACGGATGACCAGCGTTTCGACACGCTACATGCACTGGGGAACGCGGCGATCAAGACGCCGAATATCGACAAGCTTATCGCGCGCGGAACCGCTCTCACGCATGCGCATATCCCCTGCGGCACGTCGGGGGCCGTCTGTATGCCCAGCAGGGCCATGCTGCATACCGGACGCAGCCTCTTTCACCTGGATCGGGAAGGCCAGCAAATCCCGAAAAACCATATCACCCTCGGGCAGGCGCTGCGGACGAATGGCGACCGTACCTTCGGCACGGGCAAGTGGCATAATGGCAAGGAATCGTTCAACCGGAGTTTCGCGGAAGGCGCGGAGATTTTCTTCGGCGGCATGGCCGATCACTGGAATGTACCCGTCCACAACTATGACCCCGACTGCCAGTATAATGCCAAATTGCCAAGCTGTGTGGATATGATGCACAGCAAGGAGGTGGTCTATCGGCATGCCCATCACATTACGCCGGGACTGCATTCCAGCGAGATGGTCTGCAAGGCGGGAATCGACTTCATTCACCGGCAGGACGGGGCCGTCCCCTTCTTTGCCTACATCGCGTTCCTGGCCCCGCATGATCCGCGCGTCATGCCTGAGTCATTCCAGCGCATGTATGATCCCAAGCACATCGAGCTTCCGCCAAACTTTGCCGGTGGGCATCCATTCGATACCGGGGCCTTACGGATTCGGGATGAGGAACTGGCGGCATTCCCACGGAGCCCGGAAGAGACCAAACAGCATCTCGCGGATTATTACGCGATGATTACCCACCTCGACGATCAGCTCGGACGGGTTATGAATGCACTGGAAGCGAAAGGCCTGCTGGAAGATACCATCATCGTCTTCGCCGGCGACAACGGCCTCGCGCTGGGGCAACACGGATTGTTTGGCAAGCAGAGCTGCTACGAGCACAGCGTGCGTGTGCCGCTTGTTTTCGCGGGTCCCGGGATTCCGGCCGGTCGAACATCCGATACTTACGCCTATCTGCTAGCTCCTTAATCGCAAATTGTTTGAGTAAATGAGTCGATAATATAGCATGGCGTATCGCCAATTCCAAGCGTTGTAAGTGTTCAGTGTTCAGGGGTTCAGAGTTCAGGCAATATTTTGGGAACCAACGACCATTTCG
>CAZOXS010000125.1:0-4683 GCA_964583785.1 uncultured Victivallales bacterium | reverse complement strand
GATGTCTTCTTTGCGGAAGGCATGAAGTTCATCGAGCGCCACAAGGATGAGCCCTTCTTCTGTTACATTGCCAGCAATACGCCGCACAGTCCCTGGAATATCGAGGACAAGTACAAGGCGATCTACAAGGATGTTGCGCCGACGGATCAGCGGGCGCGCTTCTATGGCACGGTGACCAATGTCGATGAGAATGTCGGCGCTTTGCGGGCAAAGCTGGAGGAACTCGGTCTTGCGGACAACACGATCGTTATCTTCATGACCGACAATGGTTCCGGCGGGGGGGGGTGACGTGCGATGCCCGCGGGTTTGTTGAGGAAGGACCCTGCAACTTCAACGCGGGGTTGCGGGGCGCCAAATGCTGGGAATACGAGGGCGGTCACCGGGTGCCGTTTTTCTTATACGACCCTCGACAGGATCGTACCGAGTCGCGCGACATAAGCACGTTAACATCCTATATCGATTTCATGCCTACGCTATTGGACCTGTGCGGTGTCGATGTGCCAACGGAACGTAGCTTTCATGGCCAGAGCCTGAAACCGCTGTGCGACGGGGAGCAGGGCGGCAATTGGAATGCGCGTGTTCTGGTGACCGATACACAGCGTGTGGCCCGGCCGGTGAAATGGCAGAAGAGCTGCGTCATGCAGAACCGCTGGCGTCTAGTCAATGGCCGAGAGCTGTATGACTTGGCCACCGATCCCGGACAACATCAGAATATCGCGGCTAAACACCCTGATCGTGTTCTCGCCTTGCGCGAGGGCTATGAGGCGTGGTGGAATCTGGTTTCCGAACAAGCCGACCGGGATATCCCGTTCCACATCGGCGAGGATGATGCCGAGGTTATGCTCACAACACACGACGTTCGCAATGAGGCGTGCGCGGTGGCTTGGAATCACAAGCATGTGCGCGGTGGTATGGCGGTCTCGGGCTATTGGGAAATCGACGTCCGCCGGGCGGGGCGCTACCGGTTCGAGTTGCGGCGTTGGCCTCGCGAGGCGGGCCACGCGCTGGGGGCGGGCATCGAGGGTGACGACGTGCCGATCCGCTGGGATTGCGTGCAGCCGTCCTTCAAGGATCTCTATACCGGCGGCAAGCCGATCGATATCCGCTGGGCACGGTTGATCATCGGCGACCAGACCCTGCATGCAGAGGTGGACCCGGCGGCGGATTTTGTCTGTTTCGAGGTCGACCTTCCACAAGGTCCGGCGCACGTCTATCCCTCCTTCCATACCGGCGAGCCGGGCACGGCTGCCCCGTATTACATCTATGTGAAACGTATTTTGGATTGATGTGAACATCACGGAGGGGGATGGCGCAAATGAAGTCCTTCACGAAAGGGGTGCCGGTCTGGCCGGTGGTTGCGCAGCACAAGTGGAATCAGGTTATTGGTTTCCATGTGCGACTTCACCTTGACACGTCATCAACGATTGAGGGCTTGGTGCTGCGCATAACGGCAGCCGACTGTTATCGCGTTTGGATCAATGGAACATTCCTAGCCTATGGTCCGGCCCGTACGGCCCACGGTCACTCACGCGTGGATGAGTTGCCGCTGGTCGGCATAGCGACAGAGGGCGTCAATCATCTTGCCGTCGAGGTGAGCAGCTGCGGGATCGATTCATATGCCTATGCGCTGCACGATCCGTTCCTGCAGGCCGAAATACTACAGGCTGGTCAACCGCTGATGGCGACTGGCGGGGAAGGTTTTAAAGCATACTGCCTGAAGGAACGCATTCAGAAGGTGGAACGTTACAGCAAGCAGAGGCCATTTGCCGAAGCGTATCGGCTGTCGGCGGGCTGCAACGACTGGCGTGTCGGGGGGGGCACGCGCGAACCGGTCGTATGCGAGCAGATCAAACCCTGTCACTTGTTGCCGCGCCATGTCCCGTTACCGGAATATCATTGTGTCGTTCCTGTCCGTATACGCGAACAGGGTGAGGTTGTGCACGCACCCGGATTGGAGTCGTTATTGCGTAATCCGGCCCGCGACAAGGTGGGCACACGCGTGATGGGCTATCCGGTTGAGGAACTCGAAATCGACATGAGCAAGGAGTTGCTTCATTTTGGTTTCGCGCCAGTTCAACCGCATGAAGACGGGACCAACCCCCCGGAACAGGGTGGACTGCGCATTCCCGCAAGAGGGTATGCCCTCTTTGATTTTGACTCTGTCCAGGGCGGTTTTATTGAGACGTGGCTACACTGCGACATGCCGACACGCGTCTATCTGCAGTTTGACGAAACGCTAAGTCGCAATAAAGATGAGCAATTCGTGCTTGGTGTTGGTGCCGTTGCGCTTGATCTTGAGCCCGGCGAGCACGCCTTCACCTCGTTTGAACCCTACACGATGAGCTTCATCCGCGTGATAGCCTGTGAGGCACCGGTCACGGTGAATGCATTGTGCGTGCGCGAGTATGCGCATCCAGGTCCAGAACCTGACCGGCCATTTCACGACGCCGAGTTGAACGCCATCTTCCGAGCCGGCTGGCAGACGTTCCGGACCAATAGTGTGGATCTTTTCACCGATTGCATGAGCCGTGAACGCGGAGGCTATCCGTGCGATTCCTACTTTACAGCCCGAGCCGAATTGACGTTAACAGGCGAGAGCCGGGTGGAACGCAACTTTCTGGAAAATTACTTCCTGGTGGACAGCTTCGCTAGCATCCCTCCGGGCATGGTACCGCACTGCTACCCCAGCGATAGATTGGGCAAGTGGCAGTTTATCCCCAATTGGGGGCTTTGGTTGGTATTGCAGCTCTGCGAGCATTGCCTCCGCACCGGAGATGAAAGCCTACGCGATCTGGCCTATTCCCGAGTTGACGCCCTGTTTAACTGGTTTGCCCAATACCGCAATGCGCAGGGACTACTGGAAGATGTTCCCGGATGGCTATTCGTCGAGTGGTCCGATGCGAACAACTACACGAACGGGGTGAATCATCCGACCAATATGCTTTATGCGCGTTGTCTTGCCGTGGCGGCCGACTTGTATGACCGTGCGGATTGGACGGAGGCATCCGACCAAACGCGAGAATCCGTGCACAAGCAATCCTGGGACGGGCATTGGTTTGCGGATCAGTCGAAACGGGTCGACGGCGTTCTGCAGCGTACGGCATTCCGCTCGGAGACGTGCCAGTACCACGCCCTATTCTTCAGGGTGGCCACATCCGGGGAGGCTGAAAGCCTGTGGCTGCGGCTGCGGGATGACTGGGGTCCCATGCGCAGTTCGTGCTCGGGGGGGATGGTACAAGTCTCTTGCCAGCCGCGCTCCTGTATGGCTTGATGCTGCGTTTCGACCTGCTGCAAAAGGCAGGCGAACGCGAACGCTTGATTGCGGAACTACGCCATATCTTCGGTCCCATGGCCCGCCAGTCGGGTACACTCTGGGAGCATCTGGAGCCCAGCGCCAGCCTCAACCAGGGCTTTGGCTCGTATGCTTGCACGCTGCTGCGTGGATAGTCCGCCGGTTATACAACGGGTATCTTACAGGAAGTGGCACCTCGGTGATGAGGAGGCCTACCAACCCGACCAGCGCAGCTTGACGACGGTGGCGAATCCGGCTAACGTCAGCACCGGATTTTTTTGCTGATAACCCTGCAACGCCCCGGAGACCGAAATCATGCCCGAGACCAACCCGCTACTGCTGACCGACCAATTGCCGGCCTTTGACCGCATCACCCCCGCGCTGGCCGAGGAGACCATCCCCGGCATCCTGGCCACGGCGGAGACAAGGCTCGCCCGGCTGGAAGCCGAGGCCACGCCCTCCTGGGAGAGTTGCTTGGAGCCGCTTTTTGCCCTGACGGAACCGCTGGACTACGCCTGGGGCATCGTCTCCCACCTGCACAGCGTGATGAATACACCTGACTGGCGCCGCGTGCATGAGACGCTCCAGCCGAAGGTGGTCGCCTTCTCCACCCGCACCGGCCAGAGCGAACCGCTCTATCGCGCCATGAAGGCCATACGCGAGGGAGAGGCCTGGAACCGGCTCGACGAGGCGCGCCGCCGGCTGATCACCAGTGCGATGTTCGGCGCGCGCATAGCCGGTGTCGGACTCCCGCCCGCGAACCGTGAACGCATGAGCACCCTGCGCGATGAACTGGCCGCCGCCTCCACGGCGTTTTCCAATCATCTGCTGGACGCCACCAAGGCCTTCGCGCTGGAGCTGACCTCGGCTGATGAGATCGCCGGCCTGCCGCCATCGCTGCTGGCCGCCGCTTCCGCCGCCGCCCGCCGGGCCGGCAAGGACGGAAGCTCGCCGGAAAAGGGCCCCTGGCATATTACACTCGAAGCCCCGCTGTTTCTGCCATTCATGCAGTACAGCGAGCGCCGCGATCATCGCGAAACACTCTATCGCGCCTACGTCACCCGCGCCGCCGAGAGCGAATTCGACAACACAACGCTGATCGACCGCATCCTTGCCGGTCGCCGCGAGATGGCCGCGCTGCTCGACACATCCTCCTATGCCGATCTGATCCTGCAAAGCCGCATGGCAGAAAAAGTCGCCGCCGTTGACCGGCTGACCGATCAACTGCGCGAAGCCGCCCGCCCTGCCGCGGAACGCGAACACGCGGCGCTCGCCGACTTCGCCCGCCAGCACGGCCAATCCGAACCGCTGCGGGCCTGGGATGTCGCCTTCTGGAGCGAACGGTTGCGCAAGACGCGCTTTGATTTCGACGACGAGACGCTGCGGCCCTA
>CAZOXS010000124.1:0-2743 GCA_964583785.1 uncultured Victivallales bacterium | reverse complement strand
GTTCATTCTTCCTCCTCGCGAAAGGCCCGCAGCCAGGTATCGATAGTGTCGAGCAGGGTGGCGAGCACCTCGGGACGGGTGGTTCGCCATTGTTTGGTGCCGTCGGCCTCGACGACCGAGGTCCCGAAGTAGTGGTCGGCGCCACTGAGGACGCAGTGCTGCACGCGTCCACCCAGCGAGGCCACCCACTCGCGCGAGAACGCCAGATCCCCTGCCGGTTCGCGCGCGCCCTCGATCAGTAGCACGGGCATCGGCAGTGTGGTACCGGCAAGCGTACCGATATCGTAGCTCGATAGTATGGGTTCAAGCAGGTCGCGCGGAATTCTGGACGGCAGGCCCATATCGTCGGATTTGCGGCGCTCGAGATAGTCGATCTGTCCCCGTCCGTCGGGTGCAAAAAAACGCTCGCGTATGCGCCGCCCCGGGCTGATGCTGACCACACCGCGGACATCCGGGGCGCGCAGGGCTGCATGCACGGCGATGCCCCCACCCTTGGAATGGCCGGCGAAGAACCAGTCGGGCACCGCGTCAGCGGGCACGCGACTGCGGGCATGCGCGAGGGCGCTGACGGCATCGCCCACAAAGTCGTAGGATTCAAGGCGATCGAGCTGCGGGGGCTTTGCCGATTCGCCATAGCCGCGCACATCCACACTGAAGACGGCATAGCCCCTGGCACACAGGTCGGCACACAGCTGCGTGTAGAGATACAGTCGGCGGCCCTGCGGCGAACTGCCATGCAGAAAGACCAAGCCGATTCCGTTGTGGCGGCGCGGCAGATGAAGGTCTCCTACCAGCGTGAGCCCATCCGCCGTCGCGAAGGTTTCGCGACTGACGTGCTCCTCGGGCTGGCGGCACGAGCACCCTACCGGCAGCATCAATGCGCACAGCACCAGCACGACACGTGCCGCGCGCCAGTTCCACCGCAACCATAGCAGACCGCCGAACAGGGCCATGATCAGGTTCTTGGCGCGGAAGACAAGCGCGACCGACAAGGCGGCGGCCGCCTCCACGCCGGCCATGCCCAGAAAGAAGACAAAGGCACCCTCCATGATGCCCAGTGCGTTCATCGATACCGGCACCGCCGAGATCAGCAGCACAACCGGCACCACGACGGCCAGATCAAGCGTATTGACGCTCACCCCGAGCGCGAGGCAGGCCGCCTGCGTGTTGATGATGGTGAAGACGTGGAACAGCACCGATAGCAGCAGGGCCTTGATCATGATGGGGCGGTGTGCCTGGAAGAAAAACACCACCTCAACGAAGCGTTCGAGCTTCTCGACGGGGCGCTTGCGCGGGAGACGACGAAGTGCCTTGCGCACCCATGCCTGCGCAGTGCGACTGACGATGAGTACGAGCATCCCACCCAGCCCTGCCGCCATGGCCGCGAGCAGAAGGGCCAGCGAGCGGTTAACCAGCAGCTCGGGACGCACGCAGGCGGCGGTAAGAGCCATGGCGATCAGGGCCACGAAGCCCGTGAACCGTTCGAGGAATACGGTACCGAAGGAGTTGGACTGGCTACCGATATGCGATCCGAGGATGTAGCTGCGCGCGAGATCGCCGCCGACGTTGCTGGGCGCGAAGTTATTGAAGAAGTAGCCGATGAGGTACAGGTCCGTAAGCTTCCAGAACGAGACACTCACGCCACGGGCGGCCAGGAACATCCGCCACTTGATGCAACTGACCACCACGAGAACAAGGGAGATGAGCAGCAACACGGCGATCCAGACCAGCGAGACGCCAGCCAGGATCGACAGGCTCTTGCGCCAGTCCACGAGCCATACCAGTGCAGCCAGCAAAGCCACCCCGAAGAGCAGTTTGAGCGTGGTTTTTGCGCGTTTGCTCACGGGTGATCGCCTTCCTTGAGCCAGGGCAGCAACAGCCGGGCCGCGGCGCGCGCCTTTTCCTGCTCGACGGGGATGATGCGCCCGAGCGCGGCACGCACCTGCGCGCGCTGGTTCCAGAGCTGGCGGCAGCACGCCAGCAGCGTCTCGCGCGAGAAGTCGTCGAACTCGATCATGAATGCATCCTGGGCAATCGAACGCATGTAGCCGCGGTTTTTCGGCGTGCAGATAATGCCCACCACGGGAGTATGCACGGCCGTGGCCAGGATCAGCGAGTGCGTGCGCATGCCGATGTGCATCTGCGCCCGCGAGAAGACCCCCGCGATGTCGCGGTGCGAGTAGCGACGGTTATCGATCATCCGGATGGAATCGCGGGCGCGGATACGCGAGAACACCTTGCCCGCCAGCGTCAGATCCATGGGTTGCGTCTCGACCATCACCATGCGGGCGTCCAGTTCCTCGATCAGGCAGTCGAGCGTATCG
This sequence comes from uncultured Victivallales bacterium, assembly GCA_964583785.1. Lineage (GTDB taxonomy): Bacteria > Verrucomicrobiota > Kiritimatiellia > UBA8416 > UBA8416 > UBA8416. Next base: position 419 of record CAZOXS010000124.1, on the reverse strand, counting down.
GCCATGATGCCGACAAAATCGTCCTCTCCCGCCCGCTGGTCGCGCTTGAGAAACACATCCAGATAGCTGTTGATGTTGACCGTAAAAACCGGCTTGCCGTCAGGGCACAGATCCTCCTCCGCGAAGAGGCGGTCGAGCGCGTCGCCGGCGGTGGGGGTGATGTTGAGGGCGCAATCGGCGCCATCAAGCGGATTCGCGACGGAGAGTCCGGCCCGCTCGCATATCTCAAGCGACTCGCGGTCGCGCACGACGACATGGTCGGCCGCGCCAAGCACACGGCGCAGGCAGGCGATGCCCGCGCGGGTCGAGACCGGCCCAAGGCTGACGTTGTAGAGGATCACCGGCTTGCCGAGGCGACGGGCCAGGGGAAGCACCAGTGCCATGGTCGAGAGGTAGTTGTAAAGCGGATTGAAAAGCTT
>CAZOXS010000123.1:0-4282 GCA_964583785.1 uncultured Victivallales bacterium | reverse complement strand
CGCAGGTGCCGCTTCCCTTGCTGCCGAGTCGAATGAGACGCTTCTGGGAATCGAGGCGGCTGCGGCGGCGATGTATTTCGATGCGCTTGGCTCGGCGGTGCCGCCACCCTTCTGGTGGGATGGGCGTAACCGCTATCCTCCCCGTGATCCGGTGAACGCACTGCTTTCGCTGACGTACATGCTAGCGGTGGGCGAGGCGGTCAGTGTCTGCTATATCGCTGGTCTGGATCCATTCGTCGGCTATGTGCATGCGCTGGATTATGGTCGCCCGAGTCTGGCTCTGGATCTGATCGAGCCGCTGCGTGCCGCGGTTTGCGATCAACTGGTGATGCGGGCGTTGCAGCGCGAGGAGTTCACGCCTGATGATTTCGAACTACAGAGCGAGAGCGGTTGCCGGTTGCAGCCGGATGCCTTGCGCCGATTCCTGATGCTGTGGGACGGCCCCGAATCCAACCGCCCGCCGCGGCTGGTTGCCCGCCAGCGCCTGCAGCAACTCTGCCGGACGCTAAACGAATCCATCCGCCTGCGGGAATTGCCGGACTTTCTGAACGCCGGTCATGAGGAGGACTTGTCATGAAAGAGTTCCTCGCCGTATATGACATTGCCGACCCCAAGCGCCTGCGCCGGATCGCCAAACTGATGAAGCGCTATGGGATCCGCGTCCAGAAGTCCGTTTTCGAGTGCCAGCTTAAACCCTCGGATTTCGACCGACTTTGCAGCGAAGCCAATCAGGAGCTTGATCCTGACAATGATGGCGTTCGCTTCTATCCGCTCTTTTCCCGTGCCAGGATAAAACAGACGCAACTGGGCCAGCAGTGCATGGCCGCGTTCCCGAATGCCTACATAGCCTGAAAGGAAACTTTTTATATGATCGCCCCTGCACAGAAACAACTGGCTGACCTCTTCGCCGAGCCGCAGTTGTTCAATGCCTGGGAGGAAGTCGCCGCCCGCAAAAGCGCTCCCGGATACGATCATGTTTCCATCGAGGATTTCAGTCGCCATGTCTCGCCGCAATTGCGGTCGCTGCGCGAGTCGTTGTTGAACCGTTCCTACCGTCCGGATCCGCTGGTTTCATTTTTCCGGGAAAAGGAGCATGGCGGGCAGCGTTGCCTGAATATCGCCACTGTTCGTGATCGCATCGTCTGCCGTGTGCTGGCGGATGCATTCGTGCAGCGGCACGATCGGGACTTGCAGCCCCAGTGCTATGCCTATCGTCCCCATCGCGGCGCTCTCAAGGCGGTCAGTGCCGTCCAGCGGGCCTGCAAGGATTACGAATGGGCCGTGCGGGCCGATATCGCCGAATTCTTCGAGAGTCTGGATCATGACCTGATGGAAGAATCGCTGGCCTCGCGCGGCTGGAGCGAACCGGTGGTCTCGCTTGTCCGGCGGTTGGCCAGCGCCCCCCGTTTCGATGGCGTACGCCTCAGCACCCCCGCGGCGGGGATTCCGATGGGGTTGCCATTGGCCCCCGTCATCTCGAACCTGTATCTCGATTCGTTCGACTGCGCCCTGAATGAGACCGCGCTGCCATTTGTCCGCTATGCGGATGATATCGTGGTTTTTGCCGGTGACAACGATGCCGCCGGTGCAGCGTTGGCGGAAATCCGTCTGCAGCTTGATGCCCTCAAGCTCGAACCGAGCATGAGCAAGACGCGCGTGTACCGCTGTTCGGATGGGTTCCTGTTTCTCGGTTTCCTCTTCAGTCCGGATGGGCACGTCCCTTCGCGCGAGGCGGTGCAGCGTTTGCATGAGAAGCTGGACGAACCCATGTGCACGGATGAAACCCCCGCTGAATTCGAGAAACGCCGCAAGGCGATCCGCCGGGGCTGGAAGAATTACTACGGCGAGGCCGGAGATCGGGAACCGGAGGTCGGACGGCAGAGGGCGGATGACGGACGGCAGAGGGCGGATGACGGACTGCCGGAGGACGGAGATCGGGAGCCGGAGATAGGACGGCTGGAGGGCGAGCGTCCTCGCGAGCCGCAGTCAGCGGGTAATCCCAAAGAAAATCCCGAATCCGCCGCTGCTGCCCAGGCGATTTCCGATTGCACCGCTCTCATGACAGAGGGCAACCCGTCGGATGCGGTCTATCGCTTGCGCCGCCTGCTGGGCGATGACGAAACGCCGATCCCGGATGCGCAGCGTCAGTCATGCATGAAGCTGCTGGCCGATGCCTATGAAGCGCTCGGGCTGCTGGGGGCCGCGCAAAGTTGCCGACGCAACCCGGGTGCTGGCGGCAATCTGGATTTCGGTGGCACTCCGTCCGTGGTCGACGCTCTGGTTCACGGTGCGCGGGATGTTGAGCACTGGCTTGAGGTATTCGGTGGAGAAAAGGAAATCGTGGCCCGCCAGTTTGTGGACCGGCTAGGGCGGCAGGGGTACCGTCCGGCCACCCATGGGCTGGGGGCAAAGGATTTGCAGCAGCATTGGGACGGCAAGCTCACGTATGCCGCACCGGTCTATAATGTGGCCGATAAAGTCCGTTTCGGGGTTGTCGATCTGGACATCACCCGTGCGGTCAACGACAGGATCAAACCCATGGAGCGCTCTGCGCTGCTCGAGCGCATGCTTGATGATGCGCGAGGTCTGGTTGATCGGGCGCGCCGCGCCGGCGTCAAGGGTATTCTGGAGGATTCCGGTTGCAAGGGGTACCATGTCTGGTTCCTGTTGCATACCGCGTTGGATGCCGCCTTGGTGCGCCGATTCCTGAACGAATTGTGCCGGGTGGCCGGTCCGGCTCCGGCAGGTGCGCACCGCGAGATATTCCCTGCTTCCGACCACTGTCCGCCGGAGGCGATGGGACGCTATATCAAGCTCCCGCTTGGTGTGCATCGGTTAACCGGTCGCCGCTCTCGGTTTCTGGCTCCCGATGGAGTGCCCTGTGCCAATGGAATCGAACTGATGGGGCCTGCCTTCCGTAACCGTGCCCAGGATCTTAAGTCTGCAATGGAGCATTGGCATCGGTATGCGGGCGAGGCGACACGGCAAGCAGGACAGCGTGAGGATGGCCGTAAGCAGGGCGTCACGCAGACCGCCCCGACCGCCGGCGACTCGACTCCCTTTTCGACGTTGCTTGGAGGCTGTGCCGTGTTGCGCGGATTGCAGGAGAAAGCCAAACACGAAGGTCACCTGACACACGCCGAGCATTCCGTGCTGCGCGGGGTTCTCGGGGCGATGGAGGATGGCGGACGCGAGGCCATTCATGCCGTACTGAAAAACTGCCGCAACTACAGCGCAAGCGTCACGGATCGCTGCCTTGTGCATCCGCAGACCAAACCGATGGGCTGTACGCGGATCAGGGAAATCCTGGGCGAGTTCTGTACCGAGGTGGGGTGCGACTGCCGTTTCCGGACCCGCAAGAACGACTACGCGCATCCGTTGCGGCTGTTGGAGCAGGGTGGACGGATAGAGGCGGCGGCCGCTCCGGAGAAGCAGCCTGTCGCCCGAGCGGAGGCTATACAGGAAATGGCATCAGCCGCGCCCGGTCATCGTGCTGCCGTGGTTACCACCCCGGTGATCGTACCGGAAACTGGCGCCGTGAGAGCGTCAACTGGGAGCGATTTATCGGAGTTGCTGGCACGCCTGCATTCGGCTAGGGCGGCATTGCTGGAGGCCCAGGCTGAGTTGCTGGCGGCTACCGGGGGCAGAGGCGAAGCGGATCTGAGCATTGGCAAACTGCGCAGAACGGGGGTGGATGACGCCATTTGCCGCTGGGTCGTGGATTTGTGATTTTCTCCCCGGATTGCAATTCCACATGGAGGGGCCGGTTCCACCCGGATCGTTACGCCGCTTGTAGCCGGGGTGCTGACCCCAGAGAATACAGTCTGTACTCGGGACGGCGACCCCGGCGGGTGCGTGGTTCAGCAAGAAGTGCCACAAAAATGTATCGCCAACAATAAATCCTGATCAGAATTGCGAAAAGCACGAAAAAAGTCATAAGTGCTTGATAATCAACGAAAAAATGTTTTGCGTCATAAGTTGTTAATATGTAGACGGATCTGACTCGCGTCTCGACTTAAAAACGAGCGATATGCCGAATTATACATTATTCCCGGAGATTTGTAAAAAAAGCCCTTGCAACTCCCTACCAGAGACGACATTATGAACCCAGTAGTAGAAGCCCCGTCGTAACTGATGGGGATTAAGACATCAGCCTCGGCATCCTCCCTACGCGCGTACGGAGTAGAAGCCCCGTCGTAACTGATGGGGATTAAGACAACCGCCATCCAGCCCTAGGAAGAGCCATGGTGTGTAGAAGCCCCGTCGTAACTGATGGGGATTA
>CAZOXS010000122.1:0-3876 GCA_964583785.1 uncultured Victivallales bacterium | reverse complement strand
TACTTTAATTTCAAAGAAAAAGGCCATATTTCCTAAGAAATACAGCCTTTTTAAGGGGTGGGCCCAGCAGGGCTCGAACCTGCGACCAAGAGATTATGAGTCTCCTGCTCTGACCAACTGAGCTATGGGCCCGATGTGCCGGGGCGCTTAGGCCCCGAGCTGGTAGCGTTTGAAGCGCTTGATCGTGAAGGTCTCGCCCAAGGGCTTGGCTACGGCTTCCAGCAATTCGGTGATCGACTGCTTGGGCTCCTTGACGAAGCCTTGGTTGACCAGGCAGCACTCGGCGTAGAATTTCCTCATCTTGCCGTCGACGATCTTCTCGATCATGTTGGCCGGCTTGCCTTCCACTTGCTTGGCGTAGATCTCGCGCTCGGCCGCGCAGACGTCGGCCGGGATCTCGGCCGAGGTGAGGTAGGCCGGGCTGGCGGCGGCGATGTGCAGCGTCAGATCCTTGACCATGTCGTTGAAGCTGGCATCGGTCTCGATTCCCGGCTTGGTGCAGGTGACTTCGACGAGCACGCCGACCTTGCCGCCCATGTGAATATACGAGGCCACCTTGCCGGTGCCGGCAAGCGTGTAGCGAATGTTGCGACGGATCTTGAGGTTCTCGCCGGTGGCGGCGATTTTCTCCATCAGCAAGTCATTGAGCAGCTCCGAGAGGGGCTGGTCGGTCTCGACCGACTTTTTGGCAACCGCATTGACGAAGGCCTTGAAGTCGTCGTTGCGGGCGACGAAGTCCGTCTCGCAGTTGACCTCGACCATGCCGATGGTCTTGCCATCGGCGGATTCGCAGGCGGCGATGATGCCCTGGTTGGCGGCCTTCTCGGCGCGCTTGGCAGCCACGGCGACGCCGCGTTCACGCAGCTTGGTGACAGCCTCTTCCATATTGCCCTTGCACTCGACGAGGGCTTTCTTGCATTCCATCATGCTGACGCCGGTGGCGTCGCGCAGTTCTTTTACCAGTGTGGCGGTGATTTCCATTTTGAATATTCCTTGCGTGGTTAATGTGATGAGGTGGACGGGCCACCGTAGTCACGGTTATGGTTTTAGAAAAACGCCGCAGGAACGGGCTGGGCTTGAATCCAGCCGTCCCAGGGATGGCGCGCGGTCCTAGGCTATTTCGGCAGCGGCCACAGGCTCTGCTGCCGGAGCCTCGTCGGCCTTGGCTGCTTCGGCCGCTTTCGCTTCGGCCGCCTTGGCGGCCTTGGCTGCCGCGGCCGCTTCAGCCTTGGCGGCTTTCTTGGCCTTGGCGTCCTCGGCGGCCTTGGCGTCGGATTCGGCCTTGGCCTTGGCCTTTTCCTCGGCTATCGCCTTGGCTTCGGCCGCCTTCTTCTTCTTGGCTTCCTCGGCGGCTTTGGCGCGTTCGGCCGCAATCCGTTTTTCCTCTTCAGCCTTCAAGCGGGCTTCTTCGGCGGCCTTCTGCTGGTATTTGGAATAACCACTGCCGAAGGCACCCACAACTTCCTGCGTCACCAGCTGGATGGCGCGGATGGCGTCGTCGTTGCCGGGGATCGGGTAGTCGATCGTATCCGGGTCGCAGTTGGTGTCGACCATGGCGATAATTGGAATCCCGAGGCGGTTGGCTTCCTTGATGGCGATGGCTTCGCGATTGATGTCGATCACGAACATGACGGACGGACGTTTACGCATATCGGCGATACCACTGAGGTTGCGGCGCAATTTCGCCAGCTCGGCACGGGCACGCGCGGCTTCCTTCTTGTGCATGGCGTCGATGCCGCCGTTCTTCTCCGCCAGCTCAAGTTCCTTGAGGCGGGCGACGCGGGCGCGGATGGTTTCGGCGTTGGTCAGCATGCCGCCCATCCAGCGGTGCGAGACATAGGGCTGGCCGTTGGCGGTGGCGACATCGTTGACGATTTTCTGCGCCTGTTTCTTGGTCCCGACAATGAGCATGGTGCCGCCGGCCTCACCGATCCCGCGGGCGAATTTGGCTGATTCCTGGAGCATGAACATGCTCTTGTTCAGGTCGATGATATGGATGCCGTTACGCTTATCGAAAATGAACGGTTTCATTTTCGGGTTCCAGCGCTTGGTCTGGTGGCCGAAGTGCAGACCGGCGTCGAGCAGGTCGCGAATGGTGACAGGGGCGTTGGCAATGGTCGCGTCTTCCACAGTTGTTCTCCTCGCATTACGGCGGTATCCCGCCTTTATTAATGAATCCGCTTTGGTGTCCTCCTGCGGGAAGGACACGCTCGCTTCTCCAGATCAGCACCTACAGAACTGGAATTGAAGGGCACAAGCTACGCGTAAAGGCCTTCAAAGGCAAGCTTTATTCTTGAGTAAAGCGGAAATTCAGAAAGTCGAAAGTCGAAATTCTCAACGTTCGCCTCCCCTGACGCAAGGTCAGGGGGCGGCATTGCTCAGGGCGATGGCGGCGTTGCGTTGCAGGTGGTCGAGTCCGGTGCGCTTGACGGCGGTGCCGCGGAAGCGGGCGGCAAAGGTGTCGGGGGGCATGGCGGTGATCCCGGCGGCATCGGGCAGGGGACCGGTTGATTCGGCCAGCTCGGGCATGACCGGGGCGGTTGCCGTTTGGTTCCAGGGGCAGATGCTGGTGCAGATATCGCAGCCGAACAAGGCCTGGCCCATGGCAGACTGGCGTTCGGGGGCAATCTCGCCAGGATGCTCGATGGTCAGGTACGAGAGGCAGCGACGGGCGTCGATCTGTGCATTCGGGCGGATGGCCCCTGACGGACAACTTTCGATGCAGCGGCGGCAGTCACCGCAACGGTTTTCCATGGGCTTGGCTGGGGACAGGACCAGGTCGGTCAGCAGGAATCCGAGCACGGTGCAGGTCCCGGCGCCGGGGGAGACGAGCTGTCCCTGGCGGCCCTGCCAGCCGAGACCGGCGCGCAGGGCCCATTCACGTTCGGGCAGCGGGGCGGAATCGACGCAGATGCGCGTGGTGCGGGCGGCGGTGCGCTGTTTGATGAAATTGGACAGTAGGCGCAGTTTGTCGCGCAGCACGTCGTGGTAGTCGCGGCAACGCGCGGTCATGCAGAAACCGCCAGCGGCAGGGGATGGATTAACCGGATAGCGGGCGGCCACGGCGATGATGCTGTGGACATCCGGGACGATAGCGGCGGGATGGCGACGCAGGGGGGCGTGCCGGTGCAGGTAGTCCATGCCGGCGGCATCACCGCGCGCCAGCCATTGCGCGAAGGCGTCGCTGCCGATGGCGTCTCCCGCAGCGGCGAACCCGGCAGCGGCGAAGCCTAGGCGGCTCGCTACCGCCGCGATATCGTGTTCAGGCATTGAGGCGGGCATACAGATCCATGATGCGCTTGGCGACCGTTTCACGGGTCAGCAGGTCGGTGTCGATTTTCTCGGGAATGGCGTCGTAGAGGTGCTGGCGGGCGGCGAGCAACGTGCGGATCTTCTCGCCCTTGTCGCCCGCGCTCAGCAAGGGGCGTCCGCTGTCGTGCCGCAGGCGCTCGAGGATGACGTCGGGGGAGGCGGTGAGGGCAACGAGCAATCCGGTGGCACCGAGATCGCGAATATTGTCGGGGTTGAGCACGACTCCGCCGCCGGTGGCGATCACGAGACTGCGGCGGGCGGACAGGTCGACGACGACTTGGCGTTCGAGCTTGCGGAAGGCGGGCTCGCCGTCGTCGGCGAAGATCGCGGGGATGGATTTGCCGACACGTTCAACGATACAGTCGTCCATGTCGGTGAACGTAAGCTTCAGCCGGTTGGCGAGAAACTTGCCGACCGTTGTCTTGCCGGTGCCCATGAAGCCGATCAGCACGATATTGGTCTTGGTCGTCATTAGGCGATTCCCTGATTGACTGGACGGACTGGCCCGCCTTCGCTGAAGGCTACGGAGGGCAATTTCACCGGCGGCGAAATTGGTGGAGGTAA
>CAZOXS010000121.1:0-13197 GCA_964583785.1 uncultured Victivallales bacterium | reverse complement strand
ATCCAGAATATGTATCTGCGGCTGGTGGCGGCGCAGGGTCTGAAGGTGCAGGAGATCCTGGTGGTGACCTTCACGGAGGCCGCTACGCATGAGCTGCGGCAGCGGCTGCGGCAGATCCTGGTGAAATCCCGTGAATGTATGGAAGAACGTCTGGCGCCAGCCGACCCCGAACGGCAGCGGATCGAGGCGACGCTGGCCTTGCCGGTGACATCGGATGCCGCCAGTAGCGGGGATGCCCCGGAAAAGGCAGCGGACCGGCAACGGCGTCGCGTGCGTCTTGCATTGACGGATTTCGACGCGGCGGCGATCTTCACGATCCACGGTTTCTGTCAGCGCGTGCTTGACCGCTACGCCTTCGAATGCGGTCACGATCCGGAAGCGGAGCTGATGCCGAACGCGGATGCCCTGATCGGCGAGGTCTGTCGCGATTGGTGGCGTCGGCAGCATTACGGTACGTTGGCGGCGGCGCGGCGCATGGCGTTCAAGTCGCCTGAGGAACTGGCCGGTCTGGTGCGCACGATCCTGAAACGAGTGGACGCCGTGGTGCTGCCGGTGAGCGAGGGGCCCGGAACGGAGACGGCACTGCTGGTGCGGCTGGTTGAGCACGCCAAACAAATCGGCGAGGCCGAGCAGGCGGGGGAGCCGCCGTGGAAGCGCTACCGCAGCAGTCCAGTCAAGGCGGCGGTGGGATTGAGCGAGGCCCTGGTGGCGGTGCGGCTGGCAGCCGCGGCGGGGGAGGACGTGGAGGTGCGCACCCTACGCGACCTGGCGGAACTGGATGCGGCGGCGGCTTTTGATCCGAAGAAGCCGACCATCCAGGCGGGGGTGGTTGACGTCCTGGGCGAGATCCGTCAATGCCTGGCGGCCCGCATGGCATCCGTCGCCCGTGACCTGGCGTCGGCGGTGCGGCAGCGCATCCGCGCATCGTCGCTGCTGACCTATGATGCGATGCTCACGCATGTGCGTGATGCGCTGCGTGGCGAGAACGGTCCGCGGCTGGTGGACGCGCTGCGCGGCGAGTTCAAGGCGGCGATGGTGGATGAGTTCCAGGATACGGATCCGGTGCAGTACGACATCTTTCGCACGGTTTTCGGCAGCCCTGATGCGTCCATGCCGCTGTTGTACGTCGGCGATCCGAAACAGGCGATATACGGATTCCGCAACGGCGATATTTTCACCTATTACGCCGCCAGCCACAACGTGTCGCCCGCCCGCCGCTATCGGTTGGCGACCAACTACCGGTCCGAAGCAGCGCTGGTGGCGGCGGTGAACGCCTTTTTCGCCGATCAGCAGCCGTCCGGTGATGAAACGGAGGACGGCGGCGCATTCCTGAACGCGAACATCCGCTACGAGCCGCTGGCGGCCAATGGGGTGGATCCGACGCGGCGCCTGCTGGTGGACGGCCAGCCGGATGGCACCCCCTTGCGACTTTGGCGCTACGTGGTCGAGGGCGCACGCCTGCCGGGGATGGACAGTGCGGTTGCGCAGGACATGTACACGGATGTGGCGGAGGAGATCGTGCGGTTGCTCTCGGACGTTGGCACGCAGATCGGCGAACGGGCGATCAGTCCCGCGGATATCGCGGTGCTGGTGATGACACATGCCGAAGCGGAACGTATCGGGCATGAACTGGCCCAGCGGGGTGTGAACGTGGAGCGGCAGAGCACGGGCTGTGTTTTCGATACCGACGAAGCCCGGCAGATGGCGCTGGTGATGCAGGCGATGCTGAGGCCGCGCGATCCGGCCGCGGTGCGTGCCGCGCTATGCACGGATCTGCTGCCCTGCAGTGAGGCTGAGGTTCGGCATTTTGCGGATGATCGAGATGGCGCCGGACCGGAGGCGGACGCGTTCGACGCATGGCTGGAGCGGTTCCGTGCCGCGGGTGAGCGCTGGGCGCACGGGGCCTTCATCCAGGCGTTCCGTCTGCTGGCCGAGCAGGCAGGACTGCGCGCGCACCTGCCGCAAGGGGCTGACGGGGCGCGGGCCCTGACCAACGTGTTGCATCTGGCGGAGCTGGCGCACCAGGCGGCATTGACGATGCAGCTCTCGCCGCCGGGGCTGTTACGCTGGTTTGTACGGCAGCTCGACGCGTCTTCTCGTGATCCGGATGACGAGCGTTTCAATGTGCGTCCGGCCAGCGACGACGAAGCCGTCAAGGTGATGACGGTGTTCAAGTCCAAGGGCTTGGAATTCCCGATCGTGTTCGTGCCGATGCTGTGGCGGCGGCAGCCGTCCGTGCGGCAGCGGGGGGAGGCCTGGTTGACCTATCACGGGGAGGTCGCCGTCGATGGCACCGCGCCACTGGTGCTGGACCTCTCGACCGCCGACACGGCGGGTGAGCAGGTGGCGCAGGGCGAGCGCGAGCAGGAGGACGTGCGGCTGGCCTACGTGGCACTGACGCGGGCAGTCAACCGCTGCTATCTGCTGGCGGTGGACGGCGCGGACACCGCCACCGCCCTGCAAATGTTGGTCGAGCGTCTGGACGGGCTGGCACAGCAGGCCGCTGATCTGGCGGCACTGGGCATCCACCAGGCAACGGGACCGCTGCATCCGGGGCAGGTTACGCGGTGGGCGCCGCCAGCCTCGCCATCCGGGTGCTTGCTATCGCCTGCGGAACGCGGATTGCCGTTGCCCGTGATTCCGGCTGGCTGTGGTCACGCCAGTTTTTCTTCGCTGATGCCGCATGACGTCGCGCTGCGGTCGCAACCCGGTGTGCAGGACATCGATGCCGTGGATCGCGATACCGGCGAGGAACCCGCGCCGGTATTGCCGGTCCCGGCGGCGGCGGATATCTTCGCCATCCGGGCCGGGGCGAAGACGGGGAATTGCTGGCATTCCATTTTCGAGCGGATCGATTTCCAGGCCACCGGTGGCGAAATGGATTCCGTTGCGGATGAGGCGCTGGACCAGTATGGCATCTGTGGCTGGTCGGCGACGGATGCGCGTGTGCAGCAGCGGCGGCAGGCGGTGAAGGCGATGGTACGGCAGGTGCTGGCGGCACCGCTACCGGGCGGCTTCTGCCTGAGCGAGGTGCCGTTGCAGTCGCGACGCTCGGAACTACAGTTCCACTTCCCCCTCCGGCAACACGGTGCGGCGGCGACGACGCGCGGCATCCACGACACGCTTGATCGCCACTGGCGCGGGGGGGCGAGGAATGAAGCCTTCCTGCGTCGGCTGAAACAGGCGGGGCATACCCTGCCGCTGGGGTTCATGACCGGCTACATCGACTTGGTTTTCCAGCACAGGGACCGCTTCTACATCGTCGACTGGAAATCAAACCGCATCGGGGGGACGCCTGAAAGCTTTGATGATGCCGGCCTGGCTGGCGAAATGGCGTTGCATGGGTATTATCTGCAATACCTGATCTATACCGTGGCACTGGACGCCTTCCTGCGTCAAAGGTTGGACGGTTATGATTACGAGCGCCACATGGGTGGCGTCTATTATATCTTCCTGCGCGGGGTGGATGCGGCGGTGCCGGGGCGCGGGGTCTTCCACGAGCGGCCGACGGCCGACCTGATTGCCGCGCTCTCGCGCGTGCTGGCGGCGGGATAGCCCGGGTAACTGGGTGGCCCGGATGATGCGGAGAAGAAACTTGTGGAATTGAACATCGAACCTCAGTCCTTTTCGCTTTTTTTCGGGAGGGTGAATTGGGGTTCCATTTGATGGCGTAATCGCTTATGCTGGGCGACTCATGAACCAGGATACGAAAATTCATCTCTTGCCGATCCAGGTGGCCAACAAGATTGCCGCTGGCGAAGTAGTCGAACGCCCGGCCTCGGTGGTCAAGGAACTGATGGAAAACGCCATCGACGCCGGATCCACGCAGATCGATGTGGCGGTGACGGTCGGGGGGCGTAAGCTGATCAGCGTCTGCGACAACGGTTGCGGCATGTCGCGCGACGATGCGCTGCTCTCGCTCGAACGGCACGCGACCAGCAAGATCCGCGATGTCGACGATATCGAGCATATCCATACGCTGGGCTTTCGTGGCGAGGCCATGGCGGCGATCGCCTCCGTCGCGCGCCTGCGCCTGACTACCTGCGAACGAGGGGCTGAGGCCGGGACTGAAGTCGCCGTTACGTCCGGTACCATTCAGGATGTGCGCGACGGCGGGTTTCCGGTCGGTACCCGCATCGAGGTGCGCGACCTGTTCTTCAACGTGCCAGCACGGCTCAAGTTCCTGCGCACGGAGCAGACGGAGCTTTTCCACATCCGCGATGTCTTCATGGTGCAGGCACTTTCGCATCCGGCTATCGGTATGAGCCTTTCGGTCGATGGCCGCGAGCTGCATCGCCTGGCCGGGTCCGACCGCCTGGAGGACCGCCTGCGTGAGCTCTTCAGCGTGGAGCTGGTCAGGCAGTTGAAGCCGGTGCAGTTCGAGCAGAACAGCATCACGGTGGGGGGCTGCATCAGCGTCCCCGAGGCGCACCGCGCGGATCGCAATGAGCAGTATCTATTCGTCAACGGGCGGCCGACGAGTCCGGCACTGCTGAACTACGCGATCGGCGAGGGCTATCGCGGGGTGCTGGCCAGGGGGCGCCATCCGTCCGTGTTCCTGTTTTTGGAGATGGATCCCGGCTGGGTGGATGTGAATGTCCACCCGACCAAGCGCGAAATCCGCTTCCGGCGTCCAGGCGATGTCCGCGATGCGGTGATCGAGGCCCTGCGCCGGGCTTTGGAAGTCGCTCCGGCGGGCGTTGGTGACGTAGATCCCGATATGCAGACGATGCCGGTGGCGGCCGCCGTCCCGCAGGTGGAGGCGGTGCTGAAGATCGAGGATCTGCCGCCGTCGCGTGCATTCGCCTACCCGCGCCGCCCGCTGTCGTTTGATCCGCCAGCCGGGGGACTGCCGGTGGACGAGGTGTTCGGTGGGGCGGGGCAGCATCCCCAGACGGCGTTCAGCGCTGGAAGCGGCTCGGCACAGCCTCGCCCTCCAGAGGTGGTGGCGGCGGTTGAGCGTACAGGAATGGCCGATGCCGCGCAGACCGGCGGCAGTGCCCCCTGGGCCTGGTGTCGCGTGCTGGGACAGATTGCCGGTTTCTACGTGGTGCTCGAGACCGAGGGGGGCATGGTGCTGATGGACCCGCGCGCCGCGCATGAGCGCGTGCTGTTCGACCGGCTGATGCGGGCGGTGCTGAGCCGGAGCGTGCAATCACAGTCGCTGCTGCTGCCCGAGACGATCGAGTTGCCGTCGCGTGATGCGGCGCGCGTACGCCAGCATCTGGCGCTCTTTGCGGATCTGGGATTCGGGATTTCCGAGTTCGGCGGCAATGCCTTTGTCGTGGACGGCGTGCCCGCCTGTCTGGATGGCGTGCCGGTTAAGGTGATGATTCCCGATATGGCGGCCAGTCTCGAGCAGGCCGGTTCGCGCGGCGGGAACGAGGCCCGCGAGGACGCCCTGGCGCAGGCGGCCTGTCGCGCGGCGGTCGGTTGCCGGCAGCGGCTCTCCCTGCACGAAATCGAACGGCTGGTGGTGGATCTGGCGCAGTCGGAAATGCCCTACACCTCGCCGCGCGGCCGGCCGACCCTGATCTTCAATTCGATCAAGGAACTGCACCGCAAGTTCGGCAGGGAAGGGTGAGGGCGCGATTATGATTGCGATTACAACTGGAATCGGGGAAGCGGTATGATTGATACGCATGTGCATTTTTCGGAGTTGACCGGCGACTACGCGCTGGCGGCCCAGATGGAGCGCGCACTGGCGGCGGGGGTGGATAAGATGGTGGCGGTCGGCGGTTCGTGCGCGCTGAACAAATCAGCCGTCGAGGCGGCGGAACAGTATCCCGGAAAGATCGCGGCGGCGATCGGGTTCGACCGCAGCCAGGTGGACGAACTCGCTTCGCCTGCCCTGATCGAGGATGCCATCGGCCGCTTGCGGCGCTCGGCCGATTCCCTTCGCAAACTGGGCGTGCGGGTCTGCGCGATCGGCGAGATAGGGCTCGACTATCACTATACCCCCGGGACGCGCGACGCGCAGTTGGCCTTGTTTACCGCGCAGTGCGATCTGGCGGCGGAACGGGGACTGCCGGTGATCGTGCATAGCCGCGAGGCGGATGACGACACCGTGCGCGTGCTGGAGGTCTATGCGTCCAGATGCCGCGGTGGCGCGGCGGCCGGGGTGCTGCACTGCTTCACGGGCAATGCCGAGTTTGCGCAGCGCCTGGTGGCGTTGGGCATGATGCTCAGCTTCAGCGGGATTGTCACCTTCCTGAATGCGGATCCGCTGCGTGCGGTGGCCGCCGGGATTCCGTCTGGCCGGCTGGTGATCGAGACCGACTCGCCCTATCTGGCACCGGTACCGCATCGCGGAAAGCGCAACGAGCCCGCCTATGTGCGCGAGGTGGCCGCGCGGTTGTCGCAGGTACGCGGGGAACCGCTGGCAACGGTCGCGCAGCAGACTACGGAAAACGCGGTTCGGTTGTTTTCCATTTAGTGTAGTTTAGTGGGTCGGGCACCCTTGCCCGACCACCGAGCATCAGCAACCTGTTGACGGCCTTATGCTCGGCAGGACAGGCAAGGGTGCCTGTCCTACATTTGCTTTAAACGCTATGGCGGGAGAAAGGGTATACAGGCATGATCCGGTTTGAAAATGTCGGGGTCTCCTTTGCGGGCAAGCGCCTGTTTCACGGGTTTTCGCTTTCGGTTGGCACTGGCGAGCGGATTGCTCTGACCGGGGAGTCCGGTACGGGCAAATCAACCGTGCTGGGCTGTCTGCTGGGGTTTGTCATGCCGGATGACGGTACGATCGAGGTTGAGGGGACGCGGCTGGAACCGTCGACGGTGTGGGCGATCCGGCGACGCATCGCCTATGTGCCGCAGGAGGCCGATCTTGGCGGCGGCACGGTCGATTCCTTTCTACAACGCCCGTTTCAGTATGCGGCCAACCGTCCCTTGCACGATAATCTGCAACGGGGGCCGGCTTTATTTGAGGCACTGGGGCTTAAGCCCGGACTCGAAACCGCGGCCGTGGCCAGCCTGTCCGGCGGCGAGAAACAGCGTATCGCCTTGGCCGCCGCCCTCCTGCTGGACCGGCCGATCCTGGTTACGGATGAGCTGACCTCGGCACTCGACCGCCAAAGTGCCGAGCGGGTCTCGGAACTGCTGTTGCAGCAGCAGGGACTGACGATGCTGGGCGTCGTGCATGAGGGCAGTCGTATGCCGTTTGCCACCCGTGTCGTGGAGGTGCGTCATGACCATTGATCCGGGATGGGTTGGAATCCTGGCCGCTTTCGGAATGCTGCTGATCCCGCTGGGCCTGATGGCCCATCAGCGCATACCAATGATCCGCCAGACGCTGGTTGCGGTGCTACGCATGACGGTGCAACTGCTGCTGGTCGGCTTCTACCTGCAGTGGGTGTTCAAGCAGAACCAGTGGTGGATAACCGTGCCTTGGCTGCTGGTGATGGTCACCGTGGCGACGGTCTCCACCCTGCGCGGCAGCGGCCTGCGCAGCCGGTTGCTGATCACCGCCGCCGCACCGGCGCTGCTGGTGGGCACGGCGATCCCGCTGTTGTGGTTCGTCGGCCTGGTGCTGCGCAATCCCGATCTGCTGGAAGCCCGCTATGTGATTCCCGTGGCCGGGATGATCCTGGGCAACTGCCTGCGGGCGAATATCGTCGGCGTCCGCGACTTCTACCAGCATGTCCGTCAGCAGCGCAAGGCCTACCAGCTGGTCCTGGCGCAGGGGGCGAGCCAGAGCGAGGCCGTTTGCCCGTATCTGCGCAGCTCTTTCATGGCGGCCGTCTCGCCGACGGTTGCCACCATGATGACCATCGGCGTGGTCTCTTTGCCGGGCATGATGACCGGCGTGATTCTCGGTGGAGCCGATCCGGTCGTGGCGATCCGCTACCAGATCGGGATCATGCTGGCGATCTTCACAGGGACCGCGATCACGGTCCCCATGGCGATCTCGTTCTCGCTAAAGCGTTGCTTCAACGCCTACGGCCTGCTGCGCGACGACGTGTTCACTCAGCCGTAGACCGGGCCGTAGGCCTGGCAGGCGCGGAAATCGGCGCCTTCGGCATCTTCCGTGCCGAATGAGGACCATGCGCTCGGGCGGTAGAGATCGGTCTCGGGCACGTTGTGCATGAAGACCGGGATGCGCAGCATCGAGGCCAGCGTGACCAGGTCGGCCCCGATGTGGCCGTAGCTGAACGCGCCGTGGTTGGCTCCCCAGTGGGCCATGACCTCGTAGACGTCGCGGAAGGCCCCCTTGCCGGTCAGGCGCGGGGCGAACCAGGTCGTCGGCCAGGTGTTGTTCGTGCGGTCGTCGAGCCTCTTGTGCACGGCTTCCGGCAGTTCAACCGTCCAGCCTTCGGCGATCTGCAGCACGGGTCCTAGGCCCTTGACCAGGTTGACCCGGCTCATCGTGATCGGCATGCCGGCCTTGGTTACGAACTTCGACGACCAGCCCCCGCCGGGGAAGTACTCGGTGACGGACGGGTGCCGGGTCGTGGCTTTCATGCAGGCGTTGACGTCCTGCTTCGTGATTTCCCAGAACGGCTTCATCGCCGGCTTGCCGTCGCGGGTCTGCGCCCCGCTGCCGTCAAGCGCCGCCGCGCCGGAATTGATCAGGTGGATCAGCCCGCCCGCCGCCGCGCCTTCAACATCATACCCCGTGACGCGCTTGATCGCCTCGGGACTCCAGTAGGTGCGGACGTCGGCGAACACCTGGGCGGTGTTGCTCAGCAGGTAGCCCATCAGCATGGCGACGCCGTTGAGGGCGTCGTTCTCGGTGGCGATCAGCCGCGGCATGCGCGCCCCGTTCCAGTCGAAGGAGCTGTTGGAGATCGCCTCGAGGAAGTCGCCGTTGGCAAAGGCGTCAGTCCAGTTGCGCTGCCCCTGGAAGCCCGCCAGGATCGCGTTATGGCCGCGGGCTTCCTCCTTGTAGCCCATCTTGTCGAGCGCCGGGTTGCCGGTCATCAGGTCGCGGGCGATGAGGGCCATCTTGACCGAATCCGCCCATTCCTGATCGAGGTGCTTGCGCGTGCGGCGGGTCTTGGCCGAGTTCGGGTCGTGGCCCTCGACACAGTTGGCCTTCACCCATTTCATGGCCTTCTCGTATTCCGCCTTGTCGTAGATGCCGTCGCGCATGCGGCGGGTGAACTCGGTGAGGTCGATCGCTTCCACGCGCATGCCCAGATAGGACTCGAAGAACGGCTGGTCCACGATCGAGCCGGCGATGCCCATCGAGCAACCGCCCATGGAGAGGTAGGATTTGCCGCGCATCATGGCGACGGCCAGGCCGGCCTTGGCAAAGCGCAGGATCTTTTCCGAGACGTCGGACGGGATCGTGCTGTCGCCGCCGTCCTGGACGTGACGGCCGTAGATGCCGAAGGCGGGCAGGCCCTTCTGGGTGTGGCCCGCCAGCACGGCGGCCAGGTAGACGGCACCGGGGCGCTCGGTGCCGTTGAAGCCCCAGACGGCCTTCGGACGCAGCGGGTCCATGTCCATCGTCTCGGAGCCGTAGCACCAGCAGGGCGTCACCGTCAGCGACACGCCGACATTCTCGCGGTCGAATTTCTCGGCGCAGGCGGCCGCTTCGGCCACGCCGCCGATGCAGGAGTCGGCGATCACGCATTCGACCGGCGAACCGTCCGGGTAGCTCAGGTTCTCGGTGATCAAGGTCGCCGCGTTTTCCGCCATGGCCATGACCTGGCCTTCCAGCGATTCGCGAACGCCGCCGTAGCGGCCGTCAATGGTGGGGCGGATGCCGATTTTCGGAAGGTTCGTGATCCACGCTGCTGCGGTTGCCTTGGCCATATATTCCTCCTGTGTGTTTTCGCGTCGTGTTCGGCGGCTATCATTGTGGGTCGGGCACCCTTGCCCGACCGTCGAGCCTAAGCCGCCTACCAATCGACTTATGCTCGGCTGTACAGGCAAGGGTGCCTGTGCTACGACTCATTCCATGGCATCAACATATCCATTATGCCTTCTTCTGGCGTTAAATATGCAGTGGTAAAATTTATACATTCAGGGTAGGCTGCTGTCCGTATGAAGGAAATCATCAGCTATGGACGTTTCCGTTGCCGGGAGTTGGCCCCGCACAGGAACCGCGGGATGGAGATCACCTATGTTGAGCAGGGGATGCTGGACTGGATGGTCGAGGGGCGGGCGGAGTCGGTCGTGCCCGGGACGATCTACTTCACGCTTCCCTGGCAGGTGCACGGCAGCGTGCAGGATCAGGAACCGGAGAATACGGTGTGCCATGTGCTGTTTCGTCTGGAACGCGATTATACCGAGCCTTGCCGCACATTTCATTTTCCGGCCCGACTGGGCTTCAGCCGGGAGGAAATGGATCTGTTGAGCGCCGTGTTTTGCGGCTCGGAACGGCATGCATTCCCGGCGACGGCGGCGATGCGTTGGATGATGCCGGCGCTGATCGCGGAATTGCAGGGGGCGCGTGAACTGCGCGGCACGCATGTTGTCACCCTGTTGCGCGCGGTGCTGGTGGAACTGAAGCGGATCATCAGTGGTGAGGCGGTCAACGAGGAACTGCACACGCGCGCCGAGGCCAGGGGGAGGTCGCTGCTGGAGGCGTTGGCGGCCGATTGCGGGCAGGATTGGACACTGGAATCGATGGCCGCGCAATGCGGGCTGCAACGCACCCGGCTGAACGTGATTGTGCAGAAGTTGACCGGGGGAACGCCGATGGAGTATCTGGCCCGCTTGCGGATCGAGCACGCCAAGACCCTGCTGCGCGAGACGGACATGCCGGTGACCGATATCGCCTTCGCCTGCGGGTTCATCAGCAGCCAGTATCTCGCCAATCGCTTTCATCGCGTTACCGGGCTGACGCCGTCGCGTTACCGGCGGAACTGTTATGGGGCGGATGGCCATGCCGGGCGACCCCTGCAGGATGTGGCCTTCCGCAGCGAATCGGAGGAAGTGCAGCGGGTGGTTACTTTTACCACGGATTCGAGATGATCGCGCGGCCACCGGATATCGTCCTGGCGGCGGTCAATGCGCGTTACAGCCACGCCAGCCTCGGGGTGCGTTTCCTGCTGGCCAACGTGGATGAAGCACTGCGTGCGCGTACGGTGTTGCTGGAGTTCAGCATCAATGATCCGGTCGCGACGATTGCCGGAAAAATCGCCGAGTTGAAACCACGCCTGATCGGCCTGGGCGTCTATATCTGGAATCGCGTCCTGCTCGAGGCGCTCGTGCCGCTGTTGCGCCAACGGTTGCCGGGAGTGGTGATCGTGCTCGGGGGACCGGAGATCGCGCACGATACGGCAAGTCCGTTGGCGCGGGCGGTCGATTGCGTGGTCCGTGGCGAGGGCGAGTTGCTCTGGCCGGCGATCTGCCGCGATGTGCTTGCGGGGCGCACGCTGCCGCCATTGCCTCCGCTACAGACGCCGGCGTTGGACGCGCTGCTGTTGCCGGATGCGTTTTATGCGGATTCGGATCTGCGGCACCGCAACGTCTATATCGAGGCCTCGCGCGGCTGCCCGCTGGCTTGCGCGTTCTGCCTGTCCTCGGTGGAGCCGGGCGTCCGCCATTTCGCGGAAGCGGCGGTGCAGGCCTCGCTGCAGCGGCTGCTGGATCGGGGGGCGTTGCAGTTCCGGTTTGTCGACCGCAGTTTCAACCTGGGCGGGGGCCGGGCCGCGCGACTGCTTGAATTCTTCCTGGAGCGGCTGCGGCCCGGCCTGCGCCTGCATTTCGAGATGACGCCCGATGGGCTATCGCCGGCACTACGGGAGCTGCTGGTGCGTTTCCCGCCGGGGGTGCTGCATCTGGAGGCCGGGATCCAGTCGTTCGACCCGGATGTGCTGGCGCGTGTGAACCGTCGCGGCGATCTGGCGGCCGCGGCCGAGGGGATTGCCTGGCTCGTGCGCGAGGCGGGGGCGGATGTGCATGCCGACCTGATCGCCGGGCTGCCGGGGGAAGCTCCGGCCGGCTTCGCGGCGGGCTTCGACCGGCTTTATCGCCTGGGTCCCTCGGAGATCCAGGTTGGTATCCTGAAAAGCCTGTACGGAACGGCCCTTGCTCGGGATGGGCAGGGGGCACGCTTCCGTCAGGCCCCGCCCTACGATGTCATCGAAACGCCAAGTATGATGGCGAGCGAGCTGGATGACGTCCGGCGGTTCGCCTCGCATTGGGACCGGGTCGTCAAC
Source organism: uncultured Victivallales bacterium (assembly GCA_964583785.1). GTDB lineage: Bacteria > Verrucomicrobiota > Kiritimatiellia > UBA8416 > UBA8416 > UBA8416. The sequence goes on along the minus strand of CAZOXS010000121.1, from coordinate 1,078 downwards.
CGGGGGCTTTTCCCCCTGGCAATCGAACGGCTGTTGCGCGACGCGGCCTCGCCCTGGCAGCGGTTCGACGCGTTCAGCCGGCGTCTGGCGGCGCGTCACGGTCTCTATGGCATGGGACTGGTGGAACTGGCGACGGCGCTGCTCGATGAACTCACGAGCGTCGGGGTGGATTCGGACGAGGCGCGTGGGTTGCTGCGCGCGGACTATCTGGACGGCGGTCGCCGCCAGAATCTGCCCGCGCTTCTGCGCCAAGGGACATTATGGAGGGAGTCGATGAACGGATGTCGTTCGGATCGCCAATGAACCCCGTTCCCGTGCCCTGCCGCCGAGTTGACAGAATGCAATTCTGTCAAAGCCCGTCAGGGTGGCCGTAGTTCCAAAATGTGTGGCGAGTGCGCGAGCCGGACATTTTGGAACGGAGGCATTCCGCATAGGGGGCGTTGGCGTGACCGGTGCTGTCCCGACTCCGAGCCTAGAAAACTCATGGCCTGTCCCAGAAAACTCATGGCCTGTCCCTGTTTTTTTCGGGGCAGCTCGGAGAGCTGCCTCTACGGGGGAAACGTCTTATGTGCATGGATCAGGCAATGGACTCATCCCGGATGGCCCCCGTTTCTAGCCGTTGAATACCTGTTCAACGCTTTCCGCATCAAGCGAGGTGTCAATCCAGGCTTCAAGCTGGCTGCTGGTAGCCGCGCCTATCTTTTTCGTCACAGACTGAGAAACCGATCCAAAACGCTTATTGAGGATCTTAACCAGGGTTTTGGCGGCCTCTTCCTGGCGGCCTTCCTGCCGCCCCTGCTGCATCCCTTGCTGCATCCCTTGCTGGCGACCTTTAGCTCCTTAATCGCAAATTGTTTGAGTAAATGAGTCGATAATATAGCATGGCGTATCGCCAATTCCAAGCGTTGTAAGTGTTCCGTGTTCAGGGGTTCAGAGCTCAGGCAATATTTTGGGAACCAACGACCATTTCGGACGGATGGCGAGGGTGTTTTCGGCGTTTATCCGAGGCTGTATTCAAGTATGGGCAGACCTCTTCGCTGCGGATGGCGAGGCCAGAAGTACAGGGCAGCAACCCCTC
>CAZOXS010000120.1:0-9942 GCA_964583785.1 uncultured Victivallales bacterium | reverse complement strand
CAGCTTGACGCCCTGCGTGGTGCGGCCGATCACGCGGAAATCACTGACCTTCATGCGCATCATCTTGCCATTGGCGGTCACCAGCATGAGCGAATCAGTTTCCTTGACGGCATGCCCCTCGATCACCTCGCCATTACGGGTCGAAGTCTTGATCGCGATGATTCCGCTACCGCCGCGCCCCTGGACGCGGTATTCGTCAAAGGCGGTCTTCTTGCCAAAACCGTTCTCGGTACAGACCATGAAGGAGGCCTCGTTATCGACAATCTCCAGACTGCGCACCACGTCGTCGCCACGCAGGCGGATACCGCGTACCCCGCGGGTGGCGCGCCCCTGGTCGCGCAAGGCGTCCTCGTGGAAGCGGATACTCTTGCCTTTGCGGGTCAGCAGCAGCACCTCGCGGTTGCCGTCGGTCTGCTTGACCTCGATCAGGCGGTCGCCCTCATCCACGCGGATCGCGATGATACCGTCCTTGCGTACATGGCGGAAATCGCCGAGCGAGGTCTTCTTGCAGATACCCTTCTCGGTCGCCATGATCAGCGAGACCTCGTCGGTCAGCTCGCGCACGCGGATCATGGCGGCGATGCGCTCGTCCTCGCGCAGGTTTAGCATGTTGACGATCGCCTTGCCGCGCGAGGTGCGGTTGGCTTCCGGCACGCGGTAGACCTTCTCGATGTAAACGCGCCCGTCGGGCGTGAAGAACAGGATACTGTCGTGCGTGGTGGCCGTGAACAGGTGCTCGACAAAATCCTCATCCTTGGTGGCCATGCCCGCCACGCCCTTGCCGCCGCGGCGCTGGGCCTTGTAGGTGTCCATCGGTACGCGCTTTATGTAGCCGCCGTGGCTGATGGTGATGATGCAAGGCTCGTCGGCAATCAGATCCTCGATGTCCATGTCGTCCTGGGCGGCACTGATCTCCGTGCTGCGCGGGTCGGCATATTTCTGCTTGATCTCCAGCATCTCGTCCTTGATGACGCCGAAGATCAGGTTGCGGTCCGCCAGCAGCGAGCGTAGATACGTGATCTGATTCATGACCTCGCTGTATTCCTGCTCGATCTTGTCGCGCTCAAGTCCGGTAAGCTGATAGAGGCGCATTTCGAGGATGGCCTTGGCCTGGAGATCGCTGAGCCCGAAGCGGGCAATCAGGTTCAGCCGCGCTTCCTCGCGGTTGGCGGCGCTGCGGATGGTCTTGACCACCTCGTCGAGGTTGTCGAGGGCGATACGCAGGCCCTCGAGGATATGGGCGCGAGCCTCGGCTTTGCGCAGCTCGAACTGGGTACGCCGCGTGACCACGTCGAAACGGTGATCGACAAAACAGCGCAGGATATCATGCAGGTTCATCACCTTCGGGCGCCCGCCGTCGAGTGCCAGCATGATCGCCCCGAACGTGGTTTGCAACTGTGTGTGCTTGAAGAGATTGTTCAGGATTACATCGGCAATCACGCCCTTTTTGAGTTCGATGACGATCCGGACCGGCTCGCGGCTGTTGGACTCATCGCGCAGGTCGGAAATGCCCTCGATAACCTTGTTCTGGACCAGGTCGGCGATGTTCTCGATCAGCTTGGCCTTGTTAACCGTGTAGGGAAGCTCGGTCACGATGATCACTTCGCGGTCGTTTTTCTTCTGCTCGACATTCGCCCGCCCGCGGATGCGGATCAGCCCGCGTCCGGTCTGGTACATCTGCCGGATCGGCCCGAAGCCGCAGACCACGCCGTACGTGGGGAAGTCCGGTCCCTTGATGTGCTGCATCAGATCCTCGACGCTGCAATCCGGGTTGTCGATGTACATCAGGATGCCGTCGACCAGCTCACCCAGATTGTGCGGCGGGATGTTGGTGGCCATACCGACCGCGATACCGGTGGAGCCGTTCAGCAGCAGGTTGGGCAGCTTCGCGGGCAGCACCAGGGGCTGGGTCAGCGACTCGTCGTAGTTGGGCCCGAAATCAACAGTGTCCTTGTCGATATCCTCCAGCAGCTCCTCGGCATGGCGGTCCATGCGCACTTCCGTGTACCGCATGGCGGCAGCGGAATCGCCGTCGCGCGAGCCGAAGTTGCCCTGGCCGTCGACCAGCGGGGCGCGCATCGCCCAGTCCTGCGCCATGCGCACGATCGTGTCGTAGACGGCGGTATCGCCGTGCGGGTGGTACTTACCGATCACGTCACCGACCACGCGGGCCGACTTCTTGTAGGGGCGGTTGTGGGTGTTGCCCAGCTCGCGCATGGCGAAGAGCACGCGCCGGTGTACCGGCTTGAGACCATCCCGTGCGTCCGGCAGGGCGCGCCCCGCGATCACGCTCATGGAGTAGTCGATATAGGAGGTGCTCATCTCCTCTTCAATGAGGATTGGGCGGATATTCCCGACGTTCAGTGTGGTGTTTTCTTCCATAGCAAGTTCCGTTAAATATCGAGGTTTCTGACGTTCAGGGCGTTTTGTTCAATAAACAGCCGGCGGGGTTCGACCTCATCGCCCATTAGGACGGTGAACATCTCGTCGGCCTTGATGATGTCTTCCTGCACGACACGCAGCAGCTTGCGGCTCTCCGGTTTCATCGTGGTCTCGTAGAGCTGGTCGGGGTTCATTTCGCCGAGACCCTTGTAGCGCTGGATGTTGAGACCCTTGCGGCCCACATCGCGGACCAGCCCGAGCATCTGCGGCAGCGAGTGGATCGGGACCTCGGCGGTGTCATCGGCACCGGACAGCGTGGCAAAGGGCGTTTCCGATTGCTGGTAGCAATCCGGGCTGAAGCCCTGCTCCTCAAGGGATTTGAGCGCGCGCTCGAGCTGGTTGGCGGAGAAGATCTCCACCCACTTGAACGAGTCGCCACTGGCGTTGGCCGCCTGGTCCGGGGTCACGGCCCCGGCGTCGAGGCTGTGCCCCGTCCGAGCCTCGGTCGCCTCGCGCAGGGCCTTGAGTTCGGCGTCGTTGTAGACGTAATGCGTATCCTGCATATCGCCGTCGCTGATGATGACGCGGTAACGGGGTAACTCCCCGGTTTCCGCCTTGCGCATCGCCAGGAATTCATCCAGCGCCACGCCCTTGCGCGCCAGTGCAAGCGTCTTCTGCTCGATGTTGATCAGCACCTTGAGAATCTCGGTCAGTGCCTCGCCCTGCAGGTCGCGCCCGTCAGTCATCTTGACGCTGACGTCGTTGATCCCGAGTTCCAGCAGCTTGTGCGAAAGCTGTTCGTCCGAATCGATGTACTGCTCGAACTTCTTGCGGGCGATCTTGTAGAGCGGCGGCTGGGCCAGGTAGATGTAGCCGCGGTTGATCAGTTCCGGCATCTGGCGGTAGAAGAACGTGAGCAGCAGTGTCCGGATATGGGCACCGTCGACGTCGGCATCGGTCATGATGATGATCTTGTGGTAGCGGACCTTGTCGATGTTGAACTCGTCCTGTCCGATCCCCGCGCCGATCGCCGTGATCAGCGTCCGGATTTCACGGTTGTTGAGGATCTTGTCCAGGCGGGCCTTCTCGACATTGAGCACCTTGCCGCGCAGCGGCAGGATTGCCTGGAACTCGCGGTTGCGGCCCTGCTTGGCCGAACCGCCGGCACTGTCGCCCTCGACGATGTAAAGCTCGCACTTGGCCGGATCGCGCTCCGAGCAGTCTGCCAGTTTGCCCGGCAGCGAGGCGCTGTCGAGCGCCCCCTTGCGGCGCGTCAGGTCGCGCGCCTTGCGCGCGGCAGCGCGGGCACGGGCAGCCAGTACGGCCTTGTCGATGAGCTTGCGGGCGAAGGCGGGATGTTCGCCGAGATAGTCGCCAAGTTCATCGTTGATGATCGACTCGACGATCCCCTGCACCTCGCCGTTGCCGAGCTTGGTCTTGGTCTGCCCCTCGAACTGCGGGTTCGGCACCTTGACGCTGACGATCGCCGTGAGCCCCTCCCGGATATCGTCGCCGCTCATCGCCTCGGTATCCTTGAGCAGCTTGTTGACCTTTCCGTAGTTGTTGACCGTGCGCGTCAGGGCCGAGCGGAACCCGCTGAGGTGCGTACCGCCCTCGATCGTGTTGATGTTGTTGCAGAAGCTCGCGATACTCTCGTTGTAGGTGTCCGTGTACTGCATCGCGATCTCGACCTGCACGTTCTCGCGTTCCTTCTCGAAATACACGACATCGGGATGAATCGGGGCGCGGCTGCGGTTCAGGTACTGCACGAACTCCATCAGTCCGCCGTCGAAGTGGAAGGTCTCCTCGCGGCCGTCCGCCTCGCGGGCGAGTGTGATCGTGATACCCTTGTTCAGGAACGCCAGCTCGCGCATCCGGTTGGCCAGGATATCCCACTCGAACGTGGTCGTCGTGAAGATCGACGAGTCCGGCAGGAACGTGATGGTCGTCCCCCGCTCGGACGTCTTGCCGATGGTCTCCAGCTCGGAGACGGGACGGCCGCGCTCGAACTTCTGGTGGTAGATCTCGCCGTTGCGACGCACCTCGACCTCCAGCCAGTCACTCAGCGCGTTCACGCAGGAGACGCCGACGCCGTGAAGACCGCCGGAAACCTTGTAGCTATCGTTGTCGAACTTGCCGCCGGCATGCAGCACGGTCAGCACGACGGTTACCGCCGGGATCCCCTCGGTGGCGTGGATATCGACCGGGATGCCGCGCCCGTTGTCCCAGACCGATACCGAGCCTTCGGCATTGAGGATGACCTTGATCAGGTCGCAATGCCCGGCCAGCGCCTCGTCGATGCTGTTGTCGGTCACCTCGTAGACCAGATGGTGCAGGCCGCGGCTGCCGGTGTCGCCGATGTACATCGACGGGCGCTTGCGCACGGCATCGATCCCTTCAAGAACAGTGATGTTGGCGGCATCGTATTTCGCCGCCGGAGTGTCAGTTGACATACCTCTAAACCTTCCTTCCTGTTAAACCGCAAAACTATATAAGAGAGGCGGACGAAACGCAAGAACGGATAATGGTTGACGACAGGCTTGGGTTTCGAGTAGCGTTCCGAAGTCATTTCATGTTGAGATCATGCAAACCGCCCGACGGGCAGGAGGGATAACCATGAGCAGGATTTATAATTTCAGCGCCGGACCAGCCACGTTGCCTCTGGAAGTGCTTGAGGAAGCGCAGCAGGAATTGCTCGACTTCAACGGCACCGGCATGTCCATCATGGAGCACAGTCACCGCGGCAAGGCCTATATGGCCGTCCACGCGGAAGCCATCGCCAACACCAAGGAGCTGCTCGGCGTGGGTGACGACTATGCCGTGCTGTTCCTGCAGGGCGGAGCCAGCCTCCAGTTCGCCATGGTGCCGATGAACCTGCTCGGGGCGGGCCAAGTCGCCGACTATACGGATAGCGGCACCTGGGCCAACAAGGCCATCAAGGAAGCCAAGCTGTTGGGTGGCAACGTCAACATCGCCGCGAACTGCGGCAAGGAAATCCCCACCCGCGTACCGACCGAGGCCGAACTTAAACTGACCCCCGGCGCGGCCTATGTGCATATCACCTCCAACGAGACTATTTCCGGTGCCCAGTGGAAGTCCTTCCCGAAGACGGAAGCCCCCCTGGTTTGCGATATGTCCAGCGATATCCTCTCCCGCCCGTTCGACGCCAACCAGTTCGGCCTGATCTATGCCGGTGCCCAGAAGAATCTGGCCCCGGCCGGCATGGCGCTCGTGATCATGCGCAAGGATCTGGCCGAACGCGTCCCGGCCACGGTGCCGACGATGCTGCAGTACAAGACGCACATCGCCGAGGACTCGATGTACAACACCTGTCCCTGCTTCACGATCTACATGTTCATGCTCGTCACCCGCTGGATCAAGAAGATGGGGTTGAGCACGCTCTACGCCCGCAACGTCGACAAGGCCGCGCGGCTGTACAAGGAAATCGACGCCACCGGCTACTACCGTGGCACCGCCGTCAAGGAATTCCGCAGCGACATGAACGTCACCTGGCGCTTGCCGAGCGAGGAACTCGAAGAGAAGTTCATCAAGGAAGCGGGCAAGGCCGGCTTCAGCGGACTCAAGGGCCACCGCTCTGTCGGCGGCGTCCGCGCCTCGATTTACAACGCCTTCCCCGTCGAAGGGGTTGACGCGCTGGTATCATTTATGCAAGACTTCGAGAAGAACAACGGCTGAGACGCCGCTGTATTGTCATAAGCACCTGTAGCTCAATTGGATAGAGCGTCGGCCTCCGAAGCCGAAGGTTGTGAGCTCGATCCTCGCCAGGTGCACCACTAAAAACCCAATAAAAAGGCCGTATTTCTTAGGAAATATAGCCTTTTGCTTTCTCTGGGTGTTACTACCTGATCTTACCAGTTAGTTCGAAATAACACTGTGGTCGGTCGAGTTAGACAACCATAAGCAACCACATTTTCGAGAATGGTTCTTCCATTTAGCTTCGCCAGGAGGCCACCGTCGAGTACGGCGCTGTCCTGTTTACCACAAAGGCTTCCGGCTGCTGGAACTGAAAACAAGGGAGCGCGGTAATATGTCGGGTCCGCTGTGGGGCCGGTAACTCCCGTCACACGGAATGGTTGTACTGGGCGAGCCAGCGGTCGACGGCGTTGACGGTGGCGCGTTTGGGTTTGCTGTTGCTGTACCCCCTAAGCTCGGAGCGTCGCCAGCAGCCATCCGTGCCACGGAAGACGGAGAGGGTGGCTCGCTCGGGCTCGGTCACCCGGTAGAAGTAGAATCCGCCTAACTTCACCGCCCGCAAATAGCCGGCGACGCAGTTTATCTGCTCCTGGCCCTCGCGCTGAAGATCGAGATTGCTGGTGATCGGTATAATCGTGGCCGTCCCTTCAAACGGAGGCGGGGGGTATGGCCGTTGGTCTATCACGTCGGGCTTCATGCGTGCCAGACGCTGGTTCAGTCGGGCATTCTCGGCCAGGCGTATCCGCTCCTCTTCGGCCCGGATCCGCTCACGCTCACGCTCTTCAGCTATCCGCTGCAGGTGTCCGGCGTATTCGATGCGGATATTGTCGTGGACGTCGTGCACCTGCTTGATGCTGCGGAAGACCTGGACGGGCATCCTTGGGGCGACTTCCTTGCGCATGCTCACGATGTCGAGAATATGGTCTCCCAGTGTGCGGTCACCTTCGCGACAGACGATATCGGCAGCCTCTTCCAGAAGCTGCGGTGAGACGTAGGGCAGAATCGTATCGCTGGTGACCAGTTGCAGGACGGTGGTGTTGATGACACGCTGGTGCCCTAGCAGTTCAAGCGTCTTGGGGTCGGCTTCTAGCGCATATTTGAGGCGTCTCAGCAAGGGCAGCGAGACAGACCCGGCCGGTATCTTGCGCAGCAGCTTCTCGGCGGCTCCGGTTCCAGGAAATCCGAGCCATTCCTGTATCCAGCGCTGCTTGCGCAGGGAGTAGGCCGCCGCCTGGAATCCAGCCGCGTCGATACTGGTGTGGCGAAAATCGTTGTTGTTCGCTAGGGCAAAGGCCAGCACCGGATTGCTGACCACAAGATCGACGGCCAGAGGCTGGGCATGCAGCATGAGCAGCAGCGGCCACTGGTGACTCTCGAACTTCTCCACGGCGTCGACGATTTCCGCTGGCACCTGTTCGCGGAAGGCCTGGAAGGCGGCGTCCTTCTCGCTTTTAGGCTCAACAGGCTTGCCGTCCTGCTGTGGCTTGAGGATGCGGAAATCCGGCCAGCAGGCCCTCCAGCGGTCAGGCTGGGCGAACAGCTCCTCTGCCAGCGGCTCCGGCGACCACCGCAGCCGGTAGGTCGTCAGCGGCCCGTCGACCGTCAGGACTCCGTCTTCAAAGAGAAAGGAGGTTATGCGCATAAGCCGCCTTGCTGGTGAAGATTGCTTTCCGGATCGTCTCGATCACATTATCCGGGATATTTACGTTGCGGGGCCCGGTGGTCTGAAGGATAATCCATTGATCGTCTTTCAGATAGATCGCCGCCGTGGCCCGTACGGGCGAGGTGACCCGGTAGACGTACAAGCGTCGGTCGGCAACCATCCGGGCATAGGACCCGACACAGTGATGCATGTTCTTGCCCTCTTCGAACAGGCCTCGAGTTGTCGTTATTGGTGTAATCGTCTCGGTCCCGGGGAATGGGGGATCGGGAAGCGTTTGCGGGACGCCCCTGATTTCTTGAAGTATACCTGGCCCGTTATCGAACATCGTGTTGAGTCGCTCGGTCAGTCGGTCGTGAACCTTGATGAGACGCGGGATTGTGCCAAACAGCTGCGGGCATGACGTGTCGCCGGTCATGCCCGCCATGTTCAGGGTATCGCACAGGGTTCGGTACGTGGTGGCTTCGCTGGCTTGTTTCGGATCGGCGGCCACCTCTGCCAGCAGGCGGGGGGTGATGCTCGGGCTGGTTGCTTTGGAGTTGACCAGGAAAAGGACCCCGGTGTTGATCGTGGGCAGGTGGGATAGCAGTTTACAGATGCCCTGATCGGCAAGGGCCGTACGCAGGTATAGCAGGTTGTTGACCGATAAGGACTCGGGGTTGATCTTGGCGAGGATCTTGCGTACAGCCTCCGTGGCGGGAAATCCAAGCCAGTCGAGGATCTGGCGCTGGGGGCGTCGAACCAGGCTGCGGGCGGCCCGCATGGGCTGCTTTACCGCCGGCTTGCGGAACACCCAGTTGCTGGCGAGCATGTAGCAGATCGCCGGATTACTATGGTGCAGCTCGTCGGTGCCGGGGCAGCGTGCCAGCAGGTTTAGGATATGCCAGCGGCGTTCGCGGTAGGCCTGCACGATCCGCCTAATGTCTTCGGGGATCTGCCCGAAGAAATCGAGAACCGCGTGTTTATGGCGCCATTCGGCAAAATGAGCACGATTCTGTTTCTGTATCTCGTCAGAGGCCGCCGTGTCAATCGTTCCGCCAAATGCCTCAAGCACCTTGGTGATCGCGGCATGTGCCGGCGTCTCGGGCAGTGGCAGGAGCTCCGGCGGCTCGTACGTCGGCCGATCCCGCTCGAGATGCAGTCGCTGGCAGAGGAAATCGTCGGCCCGCTTACGCTCTGGTTGCTAGCCTTTTCGCGAGCTTCTGATCCATGAGCGCGGATCCGGCCATGCCTGCATCACATGAACATAGCGATCCGAGAAACAGTAGAACTTGCCGTTCTTGAAGTACTCGCCCTGTTTCTCGGGTTTTGTGAAGTTTCTGGTCATAGCGTGTATCCGGTGTAGGGAAGGGTGGCTTCCCGTTTCAGTGCGGCATAATAGCTGAAAGGGGTACCTCGGTAGAGCGGTTTTTGCAGCTCAAGTCGGGGCATGTCGTCGGGATCGATCCCAAAGATGGCAGACAGACTCTCGAGACTGGCTTGGTGCTGTTGGCTGGCGGTGGCGTCTGCATCAAGGCAGCCATGCTCGATCAGGGTGCGCTTGAGTCGACGTATCTGCCGTTCACGACCGCGGTCAAGGGCTTTGCACTGGTGGATACCAACCGCAGGGCTTGCGGGTCAATCGCGTACGGCGCGAGGCCGTGGCGAATGGTTGCATGCGGGATATGGTCGAAAAAGTCCTTTAAATCGCATTCTGCAACGAACAGCCCTTTGGCTGCGTGGGTCTGCCTATATTCCAAAAGCTGCTGGACTGCCTTGGTACGACCATGGTCCGGGTCTTTGCGGAAGGCGTAGGAGGCAGGACTGAAGCTGGGGTCAATCCGTTCACTGAGGTAGCGGTGCAGCAGGGTGAGGAGCGTGCGCTGGGCTGGGTCCCGGAAGGCGTGGATTGTGCGGGTTTTGCCGTTGTCCTTGTGGATCATGAACCGTTCCGGCTGATCGATATCCGGGCTCGAACCGGGAGCCGTTAGCTCCCGCGCGACAATGCCCCCTCTAAATTGTTGATTGTGACGGCCCGCCAGCCGGGGACCCCGTCGCGTTTACGCTCATGGATGGCCATGCCCCCGGTGCGCATCCCATCCTTAAGGTCTGTCCGGCTGACCAGTGGCGGCGAGACGAAGACGGTTATGCCCCCGTTCTTGACGAACCCGAATCCACCCGGATTCAGCGTAAAGGGTCCCTCGAAC
>CAZOXS010000119.1:0-2941 GCA_964583785.1 uncultured Victivallales bacterium | reverse complement strand
GGGCCTTGATATGCAGTTTCTGTTCGTCAGCCTGCCGTTTTCCGCTAGCCTTCCTCCCGCCGGTCGGTTACCCTTCCGGCGTTGGCTTCACGTAGTAGAGGCACTTGCAGAACCCCTTCACATAACCGGTCCTCCTACAGGAGACTTTAACCCCAGTTACAACGCGCCCATGCCGGGCACACACAAGGACGTGGCCCAGGAGAAAAACGTTGCGGATGTGTGCAAAAAGGTTAATAATACAGACTTTCAAACCGGTTTATAAGTGAGTGTTTTCCATGGCAGCAACGATTATTGATGGCAAGCTGGTCGCCGCGCAGATGCGTGAGGAGTTGAAACAGGAAGTCGCCGCGCTGCGCGCGAAAGGGATTGTGCCGGGGCTCGGGGTCATCCTCGTCGGGGCAGATCCCGCCTCAGCCTCCTACGTTGCCGCCAAGGAGAAGGCCTGCGAGGAAGCGGGGATTTACTCCGATGACAACCGCCTGCCCGCCGAAACCTCGCAGGCGGAACTGATTGCGCTGGTTGAAAAAATGAATCACGATCCGCGCATCCACGGCATTCTCGTGCAGCTCCCGCTGCCGAAGCACATCGACGAGGACGCCGTGATCGGCACCATTCGTCCGGAGAAAGATGTGGACGGTTTCACGCCGATCAATGTCGGACGCCTGGTCATCGGCCAAACCTGCTTCATGCCCTGCACACCGCACGGGGTCGTGCAGCTACTGGCGCGCAGCGGCGTTGCGATCAGCGGTGCGCATGTGGTCGTGGTCGGCCGCAGCAACATCGTCGGCAAACCGGTGGCCAACATGTTGCTACAGAAGAAAGAACACGCCAATGCCACGGTCACCATCTGCCACACCGGCACCCGCGACATGGCCAACTTCACCCGCCAGGCCGACATCCTGATCGTGGCCGCCGGTCGGCCGAACACCGTCACCGCCGATATGGTCAAGGACGGCGCCGCCGTGATCGATGTGGGCGTCAACCGGATCGAGGACGCCACGAAGAAGAGCGGCTTCCGACTGGTCGGCGACGTCGACTTCGAAGGCGTCAAACAAAAAGCATCCCTGATCACCCCCGTCCCCGGCGGCGTCGGCCCGATGACCATCACCATGCTGATGGTCAATACGGTCGAGTCCGCCAAACGCCACGCGGCGGCGTAGCGCCTAGTGCCCATTGGCCAGTTTGCGGGGGTCCTCGATGCGCGCGATCAGCGAGCGGATCACCGTCTGGTAGAGTTCGTCCTTGAGCACAATATCCTCCACGCCGGAATCGATACTGGGGTTGTCGTTGACCTCGATGACCACAACCTTCCCGTCGATCTCCTTCAGATCCACGCCATAGAAGCCGTTGCCCATGAGGTTGGCCGCCTTTAGCGCGGCCTGCACGACGGCGGGCGGCGCATCTTCCACGCGCAGGGTGTCTGAACGGCCAAAGAGTTGGCTGGCCTTCGACGTCCAATTGCAGATCTGCCAATGGCCGCGCGCCATGTAGTAGCGGCAGGCGAAGAACGGCTTGCGGTCGAGAATGCCGATGCGCCAGTCAAAGTCCGAGGCCATGAAACGCTGGGCGATCACCAGGTCCGACTTTTCGAACAGGCCTTCGAGCTTCGTACGGAAATCCGCCTCGTCCATCGCCTTGACGACACCCAGCGAGAAGGCGCTGTCGGGCTGCTTGAGCACGCAGGGGAACTCGATTCCAAGGCTGGCCGGCGAAAGACGCAGGGATTCCTTCTGCAGGATCACCGTGCGCGGGGCCGGCAGCTTCGCCTGCGCCAGCCTCTCGGCCAGATAGACCTTGTTCGCGCAGCGCAGGATCGACCAGGGATCATCGATCACGGCCAGCCCCTCGGCATAGGCCTTGCGCGCGAACCGGTAGGAGTAGTGGTTGACGGCGGTCGTCACCCGGATCAGCAACGCATCGAATTCCGAGAGACGGCTGTAGTCATCCTTCGTGATGAACTCGCAAAAGACATTGAGCTTGTCCGCCGCCTCGGCGAACTTCTTCAGCGCCCGCTTGCAGGATGGCGGATGCTCCTCCTCGGGATCCACCAGGATGGCCAGATCGTAGGCGTACTGCTGGATACGCGTGTGTTGGAAACGCTTGCGCGAGAAGTAGTGCCTGGCGAATTCCGCCAAATGCTGCTGATCGCTCTCCTTGATCAAGCCGAGCGACAGCGGCTGGATCTGCTGGATAAGCCATTTTTTGGTACACACAAACATCACCTTCATCAGTGGTGCCTGAAAAAGCTTGTAAAGCTGACGCCCGATATGCCGATACTCCGGGCGCACGGTATGCCCGAAATAGATATAAAGCGTGAACTCTTTCTCCTCCAGTTTCGCGAATGCCTTCTGGATCTCCTCGTCGATATCCTCGGCAAGCGTGCGGATAATCGTCTGCGAGCGGAAATCCTGCATGGTGGTCACCGACGGGATCGCGCGGTGGTCGCGCGCCGCCGCCAGCAGCGAGACATAGTAGCCGACGGACTGGTAACGGTATGACCGGCAAAGGTTGAAAACCCGCGCATTCTTGAGCTCCGCATAGCGGCTCTGCGTCAGGTAATCGCGTGCCGCCACCACCTCGACCTCGTCGATGTCGAAGACCCAATGGGCCGGGTTGTTCAGGATAATCAGATTGCGTACACTCATGACTCCTCTTTGCCTGTCAGGTTGCCCCGGCGGGGGGGATAATAACACATCCGTACGCCATCCCGTCCTGGCGCGTAATAATCCGGCAACCGCCACTCCGCCACAAACCCCATGCCCTCGTACCAACGGACCAGGCGCCGATCTCGACGGTCAGCCTCGAGCGAGACGTAACGGACGTGCGGCAACCGCCGGGCCTCCGCCAGCACCTTGCCGACCAGCCGCCGCCCCACCCCGCGACCACGCCAGGCGGGCAGCACCGCCAGCGAATAGATGCGCAACGAGCATCGGCGCCGGTG
>CAZOXS010000118.1:0-4279 GCA_964583785.1 uncultured Victivallales bacterium | reverse complement strand
TCTAATTTTCAACATTTTAACGAACTTGCGAAAGTTAAATAACTTAATATGATACATTTATTAATATCGTTTTCTCTAATCTTTAATCAAACCACAACATTATCTTGCGTCTATAGGGATGTTAGGGTGCTGTTGAACAACGACCAACACAACTGTAAGATAGTCTGTGTTTTAGGATGTGTTTAATTTCATTTTTTTAATCCTATTTTCTGGCAAAGCAGAAAACTGTCAAAGAACTTTTGTAAAGCTATAATTTTTTAATTTTACCAGAAACCGAAACTTTTACTTTTATAGGGTTAAAATTTAACCAACCTGTTTTTCCTTCGCCAAAACCTCTTATTTGCTTATAATCATCATCTGTTATTGTTGAAGATTTATGTTTTCTAAAAAAATAATCACTAGATGTTAATTTCTGTACCCTATACAACGATTCTTTTAATGCCTCATTATTGGGGTTTTCCCAATCAATAGCTTCTTCATTTAATCCCAACAAAAACATATCGTTAATATGTAAAGTTGTTATAATTTCTTTCCCACCAATTGGTAATTGGTAAACAGGAAACCCTTTTCGTTTACGCTCTACCACCGTCCAAAACGTAACTACATCTTCTTTTAAGTTATCATTTTCATCTTTATAAATTAATACATGGTGGTTGTTTCTTGGGTTTACCCATTGGTTTACCTCACTTTTTAGTTGCTCTGCTCCACTAAAATTTTCTTTCATTCTAACCTTTAAAATTGGAACAGGTGCTCCATTTTTATTGGGTAAAAATAGTTGAAGATGTTTTACTCCATTTTCATCAACAAGAAAAAAGGTATTGGCTGGTATTTTTCCTTTATCATACCCCCCCAGTTCATTAACTCTTTTAAAAATGAGCTTTCTAATTGCCTCATCTACTACTTTTACTACTTGTTTCTCAGTTGTTAAACTTTCTATAGGTTTTCTAACATGAAAAGCCTCTTCACTAAATGGAGCAGTTCGCTTACCAAAAACAGTTTCTTTGTGCAACTGTCCTCTAGCAGCAACGCCAACATTTTTATATACTTTACCGTTTTTCTCTGTTTTGTGTGTTCGTACAGTTAAAATGTTATTGGTTTTTTTGTGCGAAACCAAAATGGCATCAATGGCTTTATCGGCATCGTTTCTAAAGTTTTCCCAAGGCATCGGAAAATCTTTTAATTCCGATGTTCTGTTGTATCTATTCCATTTAGAAAGTTCTTGCAAATAACTTACTTTGCTACACGCCATCACTAAAGCGTCAACAGCGTGGTGTCGGTGATCGTCTCTGGTTTTGGTATTATCTTCTAAATTTAAAATAGAATTTAATCCCCATTTCATTCGCAAGTTGGCGGTCATTTGCCCTGGCGCTACATTTACTTTTTCGCAAACCTTGGTTAAATAGTTTTTGGCTTCTTTGCTAATGTAACGTGTGTCGTTTAAGTTTTTACTCGCAAAATCATCGTCAAATTTTTGTTGCACAAAACGCTTAAATTTTTGGTAAGCATTTGGGTATTGAGCGGTATCTGAAAATAGTTTTAAGGCTCTATTTTTTACTTCGCTCCATTTTTCTTCACCTTGTTTTCCGTAAAATTCAAAAGGAGTTCTATCGCCTTTTGCTCTATTTTCATCAGCAAAACAAAGTGTTTTATTCATAAAACTATCGTTTAACGACCTGCTCCAAGGGTGAATGTGTTCAATCTGAACTTCCCCACTAAAAAGCTGTGTTACATTAATACTTTTTCCAGTATAAGGGCACGTTTTTTTACATTCTTCCCATAATTTATACAATAAAATATTATCGTGAGATAGGTGTTTTCCTAGATAATTGACTTCATTTTTAACTCGGTCGTTTTCTTTTTCTAATTTTTGTTGTCTTCTTCTTTCTTCGTTTCTACCCGATTTTGATGCTTTTAAACTTCGAGCCAATTCTACTTTTATTTCATCGGGTTTACCATAAATATCAATAATTTCATTCACTAATTTTCTAATTTCAAACAATGCTGTAATAACAACTGGATTTCGAATGGCTTGAATTTCATTGTCAGCTTCAGCATTAACTGGTAATTTTTTGAGTATTTCTGCTGTATTAAGATTGATGGAATGGTGATATAGCTTTTTAAGTTGTTTTTCAGAAAAGCTAAATTCATCAACTAAGAATTTTTTAAGATGTTCGATAAAACCACCTTTAAAATTAGAACGAACAATCGCAGGTACATTATCAAGAATTAATGATTTTTTATCATCAGTTAAATTATCCCATGATTTGCCAAAAGCATTTTTAATACCTCCCAAAACTACGGCAACATCATATTGCTCCCCCAATTCTAAAAAAGGTAAAATATTGTTAATTGCCTTTCTACTCAAACTGGCATAACCATCTTTCAAATTAAATTTCGAAATCACATCAGCCTTTTCATCATCAAATCCCCAATTTTTAATGGCGTATTCTTTTAAATTAGATTTATCTTCGAAGAAGTATAAAATATGCCAAATATCTTCTTGTTCTTTTTCGGAAAAATCAAACCATTTCGCCCCAAAAAACTTTTTATTGGATAAATTAGAAATGGTAAAAGTACCAACAATTTTATCTTCATCTTTATAATTAAACTTAAAAGCAGCATCAAGTTTATCAATAGCTTTTCTAATATCTTTAAATGAAGGTTTGTCTTTTAAAATCAAAAAATCAAATGCCTTTTTTCTTTCTTCTGCATTTAGCAATTTTCCATTGTATTCAATGGTATTAATCCATTGATGAATACGGAATAATTCAAAAGGAATTGCACTAATCGGGCATTTAGTTTTATTAAGTTCAAATGTGCAATTACCAACTAAGTGTTTTTGTGAACGCAATGGTCGTTGATGAAACAATACTCCATCACTGTTATATCCATCTTTTTTTCTTCCTCCAATTTTTTCTTTTAAATCTAAAGTTAAACTTTGATTGAATTTTGCTTGA
This sequence comes from uncultured Victivallales bacterium, assembly GCA_964583785.1. Lineage (GTDB taxonomy): Bacteria > Verrucomicrobiota > Kiritimatiellia > UBA8416 > UBA8416 > UBA8416. Next base: position 1,322 of record CAZOXS010000118.1, on the reverse strand, counting down.
ATTTCCCATATTTTTTCAAATTCATCAACATACATTTGCCTTGTTGTGTATCTATTCCGTATGCGTTCCAATTCATCAACAAAAGGTTGTCCTTCTTTTGGCGATATTTCATACAAATATGCTCCAAGTGTTTTATCAGCAATTTCTTGTTTTGTTTGGTCTATTCCAATTTTGCCATCTTTTGGATTTCCTTTATAAATAGCACCATCATCTTTTCCAGCACTTCTACTATTACTTAAAAAACCTCTGCGTTGAATTAGATGATAAAAAACTCTTCCCAATTCTTCATTGGTTAATTTTTCAGTTAACGCTTTATTACGAAATTCGTATGGGTTTAAGGCAATCCAATGTAATAATTGATGTTGTGGGAATTTTCTCGTTTTTTTCCATTCTTCAAAATCAGCTTTAACTAATGGACACATTTTTAAATCAGAAAGTAATTTTAACAATAAATATTTTCTAATTCTTCTTCTAAAAAATTGTCTTCTTGCTCCTCTTGCAGCAGTTCTACTTGCATTTTTAGATAATTCACCTTCCCCATCTCCTAAATTATCAACTCCTTCTGGAAATATTCTACTTCCAATACCAAGTATTTTATTTTCTTTATCATCCACCACAGCCCAACCAATGCTATTGGTTCCCAAATCAAGTCCTAAAATTTTTTTCATGGTTATATATTTTTGGTTCTTTCAATATTTTAAGTTACATTCGTTATTCAAACTGAAGCAATTCACAATAAGGATTATTCCGTTGTGAAAACATTTAAAGCGGCACTTTCTTTTGAAGGTGTCGTTTTTGTTTTTTTCCGACACACCAAAAAAAGTCAATTTTGTATGTTTCTCTCATTGTAATTTCTCCAAATTTTATTCAAGTTGGGATGCAATGAATCGATTTATACGTTGTTTATTTAGTAAAAACAGCAAATTTAAATTACCCAGGCTTACCTGTTTACTTGTATTTAGCGATATTACCGGGTTTTGTGTATTGGTTTTCTTGTTAAATATACAAAAAACATGGAAAAATCGCACTTGATTGTCTTTGTTTTATATGGTAGCGGCTAAAGGGTGAATTGCTTTTTGGTGTATTGTAGTTGTGGGTTTTTATAGGGCGCTTTAAGCCTTGTTTAATGCAATTAATTGCATCTTTTAGTAAAAAGCAAACCAGAAGCCTGCTTAGGTTGTTAACGTCAAAAAAAAATGGCTTAATAGTTGTCCAGTTTATTTAGGTAGGCCAACCTCAACCTCAGAAACGACCAGGTTATTCAAATCGGATTTTGTCGCCAGCCAAAAATGGCATTTGTTATCGTTTGGTTTTGTTTTTTT
>CAZOXS010000117.1:0-3192 GCA_964583785.1 uncultured Victivallales bacterium | reverse complement strand
TGGATTTCCGCCTGTAGTTCCTTCTTTAATCCGGGGTCATTCAGAATGACCTGATGGGTATCGAAAACGGCGGCAAGACTCGAATCCATTTCCTGTTCCACGTGCGTTGCCAATGCAAGCAGTTCCGCCGTGATTTTGGCGATTGTGCTTTCGAGATAGCTGAACTGTTGATCCACGTCATGGCGCTTGATCAGGATCGGCACCGCCAGGGACTGAAGCAGATCCCGATGCAGGTACGTGATGCCCTCCGCCAGCCCCGGCGAAATGCCTTTCCCGTGAATAATATTCGGTGCGGTCGGACCGGCCATAATCAACCTCTCGTTCTGCGCGCTCGCGCGCGTTCATGCCGTCGGCGAGGGAACCCCGGTTCCATACGGCACATGCCCGCCGCGACTGGACGACTCTACCCCAGATGCCTGTCGCGTTCCTATGGGGTGAAACCCTAGTCCTGATTTTCGCACAAAGGGGTTGCTAACACGGGCGGATCGGTGCAACACTCCCTGTGGTACGACGTAAAGGAATGAATTCTATGAAAGCGGCAGCGAAACCCCGAGCGGTAAAAACAAAACAAACGAGTACGTCTGGAAAATCCAACCCTGGGGAAAGCCGGCGGTTCCCGATTGTCGGCATCGGTGCCTCTGCCGGGGGGCTGGAGGCACTGGAGCAATTTTTGGAATCGGTGCCAGCAGGCAGCGGCATGGCGTTCGTGATCGTGCAGCATCTGGACCCGACGCACAAGGGCATTATGTCCGAACTGCTGCAGCGGGTAACCGCCATGCCCGTGGTCCAGGTCAGGAATCGCACCAAGGTGCAGCCGGACGGCGTGTATGTGATCCCACCGAACAAGGACATGGCGATTCGGCAGGGGGTTCTGTATTTAAAGCCCCCCGCGGCCCCCCGCGGCCTGCGCCTGCCGGTGGATTTCTTCCTGCGTTCGCTGGCCGATGACCGTCAGGAGCACAGCATCGGCGTGATTCTCTCCGGGATGGGCTCCGATGGCACGCTAGGTCTGCGCGCCATCAAGGAGAAGGCCGGGCTTGCCCTGGCGCAGGATCCGGCGACGGCCCGATTCGACAGTATGCCGCGCAGCGCGATCGATGCCGGCCTGGTGGATATCGTGGCCGCGGCCGGGAACCTGCCGGCACGGATCCTTGCGTATCTTGAGCGCACGCCGCTGATCCGCACATCCGATGCGGTGCTGGAAGGCAAGGCCACAGGCGCGCTGGAAAAGATTCTGCGTCTGCTGCGATCTCGTTCCGGGCATGACTTCTCCCTTTACAAACGCAACACCATCGTCCGGCGGATTGAACGGCGTATGGGACTGCACCCGATCGGCAAGATGGCGACCTATGTCCTGTACCTGCAGGACAATGAGCAGGAACTGGATCTGCTCTTCAAGGAATTGCTGATCGGGGTGACCCGCTTTTTTCGGGATCCCGCCGTCTGGGACCAATTGCGCGAACAGGTTCTGCCAGACCTGCTGGCCAGTCGCGCGACGAGACCGGCCGCCTTGCGGGCCTGGGTGCCCGGCTGCTCTATCGGCGAGGAGGCTTACTCCCTGGCCATTGTGCTCAAGGAGGCGGCGGAGCGGCTTAAGCTGAAAGAACCCTTCACGATGCAGATTTTCGCTACCGATCTGGACCGCGACGCCATTGACAAAGCCCGGCAGGGACGGTTCCCTGAAAATATCGCCGCCGATGTGACTCCGGAACGGTTACGCCGTTTCTTCACGAAAGAAGACGACGGTTACCGGATGTGCAAGGAAATCCGGGAAATGGTGATTTTCGCCCCGCAGGATATAGTCCTGGATCCGCCGTTTACCAAACTGGATATCCTGAGCTGCCGCAATCTGCTGATCTACCTGATCCCGGCTGTACAGAAGAAACTGATTCCGCTGTTCCACTACAGCCTCAAACCGGGCGGGATCCTGATGCTTGGTAGCGCGGAGACGGTTGGCGCTAATAGCGAGTTGTTCCTCCCGCTCAGCGGGAAATCAAGGCTTTTCCGGCGCACGGAAGCGACGGTGCGGTCGGTGCCGGTGGAATTCCCCTCGTCCTTCAGTGCCTCACCGCCCGACAGTTCGCAGGGGCCATCGGCATCGAAGCTGCCGGCCAGCCTGCAGTCGGTGGCCGATCAACTCGTCCTGCAGCAGTATGCGCCGCCGGCGGTGCTCGCCAATGACAGGGGCGATATCCTCTACATCTGCGGGCGGACCGGAAAATACCTGGAGCCAGCCGCCGGCAAGGCCAACTGGAATATCTTTGCCATGGCCCGCGAAGGGCTGCGCTACGAACTGGCCAGCGCTTTCCAGAAGGCACTCCGGCAGAAGGAGGCCTCTGTCGTCACGGTTCAGGGGCTTAAGGTCACGGCGCAGGACGAGGCGCAGCATGTGAATCTCAGCGTGGAGCGGCTGGATGCCGCCGGTCCGCTGCAGGGGCTGGTGATGATTGTGTTCACCGACGTAGACGCGCCTGCCGCTGCACCGGCCGAAAAGCGGACAACCAAAGGCCAGGCCCGCAGCATCATGCTGGCGGAGATGGAGCATGAACTCGCGCGGGTGCGTAACGAGGCGCGCATCACGCACGAGGAAATGCAGACCGCGCAGGAGGAACTCCGCTCCGCCAACGAGGAACTGCAATCCACTAACGAGGAACTACAGTCAACCAACGAGGAACTGACCACGTCGCACGAGGAGATGCAGTCGCTGAACGAGGAACTACAGACCGTCAACGCGGAGTTGCAGGCCAAGGTGGACGAACTTTCCAGGATTGGCAATGACATGAAGAACCTGCTCGACAGCACGGATATCGCCACGCTCTTCCTGGACAAGGAACTCAATGTGCAACGCTTCACGCCGCTGGCGACGAAAATCATCAAGCTCATGCCACGGGATGTGGGCCGTCCGCTCTCGGATCTGGCATCGGACCTGTGCTACCCGGAGCTGGCTGCGGATGCGCGGGACGTTCTGCGGACACTGGCACCGACGGAAAAACCGGTTGCGACACGGGACAACCGCTGGTTCAAGGTGCGGATCATGCCTTACCGCACGCTGGATGATCGGATTGACGGCGTGGTGATCACGTTCATTGATATTTCCGAGGCCAAGACGCTGGAAGCACAACTGCGCGAGCGGCAATCCGTACTGGAAGGCCATGTGGCCAGCCATGCAGCCCCGCGGACACGGAAACCGAA
>CAZOXS010000116.1:0-6830 GCA_964583785.1 uncultured Victivallales bacterium | reverse complement strand
AGAAAACCAGCGAAGCCATTAGCGCCTCCGCGTTGGCACGGCACAAACCAGCCAGACGCTCCAGGCGCTCCGACTTGGTTAAGCGCAGCAACGCGGTCGCCGTCGTCGTCCGGAACTTGATCGGTTCGCGCGAGAACTGGCAGCAAAGCCCCAGACGCAAACCACCGTCTACCCTGGATTCCACCTTCCGCTCCGGGATCATGTCACGCCCTCGCTTGCACGTTGCCCAGTCCGCCATCGACGCCAACGAACTGACCGGTAACCCAGGAGGACCGGTCCCTGTCCAATAGCCAGCAGATCGCCGAAGCCACTTCCGCCGGCTCGCCAATCCGTCCAAGCGGATGCAGGGCTGCCGACGCCTTGGCAACCGCCGCACTCTCCGTCAGGGCGGCGGTCAATCCGGCCGACCCTCCTACAACCAGGTAAAATGAACTATGTTCGGTGCTCATATAACGCTCCCGTGATTCAGGGTTAATACTACCGCATTGACAAACGTTTGACATAATCAATCGTCGCGACGTTGATAAATCCCTTACAGTAAAAATAACGAAGGTGATTTTGTCATGCAAAAGAAAAACAACCCTGAAAGGGAGCCAGGGCGGGTGAAATACTGCTGGGCATAATTCGGACTTGTGCGTATTTTTCTAGCTTGTTAGCGCAATCAATATAAACAGAGGATGGTACCAAATGACAATGACGCCACGTGAATGCGTTCTTGCCGCCATTGAACATCGAGAACCGGATGCGGTTCCTGTCGATTTGGGAGCGACGCCCAGCTCGGGCATTTCGGCGACGGCTTATGGAAAACTCAAGCAGCATCTGGGCATGGATGGAGGCCACACCCGCATCTATGACGTCGTCCAGCAACTGGCCCAGCCCGAGGACGCGATCCTGGATCGTTTCGGGGTCGCTGTGGTCGATGTCGGGCGCACCTTCAATGACCGTGATCAGGACTGGTACGAGATTCGATTGGCAGACGGCCAGCGCGCGCAGTATCCGGCCTGGTTCAAGCCTGAGGCAAAGGCGGATGGCACGTTCATTGCCCGCAACCGCCACGGGCTGGACATCGCCCACATGCCTACAGGTGGCACGTTTTTCGATCAGTCGGTATTCCCCTGGCTCGACGGCTATCCATCCGACATGGCGGCAGCCCTGCCGGCGGCCATGCAGCAGGTGCTCTGGGCCGAGCTGGTCCACAGTCCATGGGACCACGCCGGCGAGCCGGGCTTCTGGGCTCAATTGCGCCAACGCACGCTGGCTCTGCGTGCATCGACCGACCGCGCCATCATGATCGTTTGCGGCTGCAACCTGTTTGAGTGGGGCACCTTCCTGAGGCGCATGGACAATTTCATGATGGATCTGTATACGGAGCAGGACAGTGTCCGCGCGTTCGTGGATGCCATCATGGTCCACCATATGGCGGCGCTGGAGAAAGTCTGCGCCGCCGTCGGGGATTGTTGCGACATTCTTCGTTTCGGCGATGACCTTGGCATGGACTCCGGCCCGTTCATGTCTCCGGCAGTATACAGGGATCTCTTCAAACCGCATCACACGCGGCTCTGCGACTATGTCCACCGGAACAGCGGCATGAAGACGTTCCTGCATTCCTGCGGGTCGATCCGCGAGCTGCTGCCGGATCTGATCGAGGCCGGATATGATGTCATCAACCCGATGCAAACCAACTGCCGCGGCATGGAGCCGGAGAGCCTGAAGAAAGACTTTGGCAAGGACATCTGTTTCTGGGGCGGCGGATGCGACACACGCGCCGTGCTAAACCGGGCCACCCCCGGGGACGTTCGGCGCCATGTTCTCGAACGGCTGGAGATTCTTTCCCCCGGAGGCGGATTTGTCTTTAACACGGTTCACAACATCCTGTCCGACGTGCCGCCGGAGAACATCGTGGCCATGTTCGAGGCCGTCGCGGACTTCAACGGAAAGAAAGCAGATGATCAAAGCGTGCAATAAGGAAGAGGTCTTTCATCAGGATTAGCGCGCCTGCAAGCCGCGAAAACGTGCTTGTCCTTCGCGTGGCCCTGATGCCGTAAAAAGGGCTATTGACGCCCTTGGCTCTATCCGAATAGACTTCAGGAATGATCAAGCGCGTTTTCCTACAATCACATTTCCCACGCCAAGCCTCGCTACGGCTGGTGCTTGCGGCCCTGCTGCTGGCAGGGGTGACCGGTTGCCGATCCGCCGCCTGGCACCGCGAGAAAGCTGACAAGGCGGCCAGCCGCCACCTCGCCGCCGCCCAGACTGCCGCCTTCGGGCGTGAGGAGCCGCTGTCGATCGACTCTGCCGGAGAGCAGCTTCGCCAGCGCCTTTTCCGCGACCAGTCGCTGCCTACCGCCCTCGCCGTGGATGAAACCGCGTCCGCCAGCAACACGCCGGTCATCATCACGCTGACACCGGAAACCGCCCTACAGGTGGCCGCCCGTAACAGCCGCGATTTCCAGGAGGCCAAGGAGACGCTCTACCGGGCCGCGCTGGATCTGGACCTGGAGCAGGCGGCCTTCCGCAATACGTTTGCCGCCATGTTCAGCGGCCGGTACGACCAAGCGGACGCCAGCGGCAGCGAGACCGTCCGTTCCACCGAAGGTTCCGGATCGACGGGGGTCACGCGCCAGTTCCGCAACGGGGTGGAAATGTCGGGCAGTATCGCCGTCGATCTAGCAAAGCTGCTGACACAGGGTTCCGCCTCGTCGCTGGGCCTGCTGGCCGATGCTGGGATCTCCATCCCGCTGTTGCGCGGCGCGGGTCGCGACATCGCCGCCGAACCCTTGCGGCAGGCCGAGCGGAATCTGCTCTATGCCGTCTACACCTTCGAACGCTTCAAGCGCGACTTTGCCGTCCGCATCATCAGCGACTACATCGGTGTTCTGCAGGCCGCCCAGCAGATCCGCAATGCCGAGCAGAATTACAAGAGCCTGATCACGGCCACGCGGCGGGCCCGGCGATTGGCCGATGCCGGGCGTCTACCCGAATTCCAGTACGATCAATCGGTTCAGAACGAGCTGCGGGCCCGTTCGCGCTGGATCCAGACACTGGACAACCTGGAGCAGAGCCGGGATCGCTTCACCCTGCTGCTCGGGTTGCCCCCCGACGCCAGGATCGAACTCGACCAGCAGACCCTCAGCCAGTTGAACGAGAGCATCCTGGCCTCCGTCGCCCCCGATGCCGGCTCCAGGGCAGCCGAGATCCCGCCCGCCGACGCGCCGGTGGATCTGGCGGTCCCGGTCCTAACGCCCGGCGACACGCTCGGCATGACGGATGAGCAGGCGGTCGCCGCCGCGCTCGAGCATCGGCTCGATTTGAGGATCGCCGCGATGGAAGTCGATGACGCCCGTCGGCGCATCAAGGTGGCCGAGGACCATCTACGGGCGGAACTGACGCTTTTCGGCAGCACCCAAAGCGGGGCGCGGCGCTCCGGGGCAAGCGCCGACGAGGATGATGCCCGGCTGGACAATACGCGTTCCAGCGCCCTGCTGACGCTCAACCTGCCACTCAACCGCACGGCGGAGCGCATCGCCTACCGCAAGAGCATCATCACGCTCGCCGCCCGCGAGCGGGCCGCCGAGGCGGTCGAGGACCAGGTCAAGCTCGACATCCGCAACGCCTTCCGTACCCTGCGGATTGCACGCGAGAACCTACGCATCCAGAGCGAGGCCGTGCGGCTGGCCGAACGCCGGGTGGACAGCACCGACATGCTGTTGCAGGCCGGGCGCGCCGAGATCCGTGACGTTCTCGAAGCGCAGGAAGCACTGATCAGTGCCCAGAATGCGCTCACCGATGCCGTAGTCAGTCGGCGAATCGCCGAACTCGAATTCCAGCGTGATCTCGACATTCTCGATGTCTCCGCCGATGGCTACATCCGCGAGATCATCCTCGCCGATACGCCATCCCCCGCTCAACCGCTCCCGTCCGAAGCAAACTGACGAAAGGTAATTCGAACATGCATAAGCAACCCGAGATGCAGATCTCCCCCACCCCGCCCCCCCACGGTTCGTCACCGTCTGGAGACGCATGCATGGTTTCCCGTCGCGGGGCCATGCGCCCGCTGACCGTCGCGCTACTGGCACTCGTTGCCGCCGCCGTCATCGCCGTGCCCGTCTACCGGCGGCTCAAGCCGGCGGCGGAAAGCAGTCGCCCTGTCTTCCCTGCGGCAAAAGGGCTACTGGACATCACCGTCACGGAGTCGGGCACGATCAGCCCCAGCGAACAGCTTATTCTCAAGAGCGAGCTGGAGGGACGCAGCACGATTCTTTTCCTGATCGCCGAAGGCACGAAAGTCAAGGCTGGGGATCTACTGGTCGAACTCGATGCCACGGACCTGGAGGACCGGCGCATCGAGCAGACGATCCAGGTTCAAAACGCGGAAGCCGCCTTTATCCGCAGCCGCGAGACGCTGGAGGTGGTCAGGAACCAGGCACAGAGCGATGTGGAGAAAGCGGAGTTGGATCTTCAATTCGCCCGCGAGGATCTGGAGAAATACAAGGCTGGAGACTATCCGAACAAGCTGAAGGAGCTCGAGGCCCGCATCACCCTCGCCCGCGAGGAGAAGCAGCGCGCCGAGGAGAAACTGAAGTGGTCACAGGTGCTTTTCAAGGAGAAGTATCTTTCTGAATCCGAGATCCAGGCCGACGAGCTTTCGGTCAAGAAAGCGGCGCTGGATGTCGAACTGGCCGAGAACAACCTGCAACTGCTGCAACAGTTCGAGTACAAGCGCCAGATCACCAAGCTCGAAAGCGATGTTCGACAGACGGAGATGGCCTTCGAGCGGGCGACACGCAAGGCCAAGGCGGACGTCATCCAGGCGGAGGCCGACCTACGTGCCAAGGAGTCTGAATTCACGCAGAACAAGAGTCAGATCGAGAAGCTGACCGCCCAGATCGGCAAGGCCAGAATCACGGCCCCGCGCGCGGGGCTCGCGGTCTACGCCACCAGCACCGAAGTGCGCTGGCGCGGCTCTAATGAACCACTGGATGAAGGTCAGGAGGTCCGCGAGCGGCAGGAACTGATCCACCTGCCGACGGCTTCGAACTTTATCGCCAGGATCAAGATCCAGGAATCCAGCCTACAGAAAGTGCGGCGCGACATGCCGGTCTCGCTGCGGGTGGATGCGCTGCCCGGCATGCGATTCAGCGGCCGTGTCACCTCGATTGCCCCGTTACCGGATGCGATGAGCGCCTTCATGAACCCTGACTTGAAACTCTACGATACCGAGATCCGGATCGAGGGGGGGGGGGAGGTGCTGCGCACGGGCATGAATTGCGAGGTCACGATCCAGGTGGCGTCTTATCCGGACGCGGTTCACGTGCCGGTGCAATGCGTGGTGCGGATCAACCGCCAACCGGTCGTGTTTATCAATACCCCCGTCGGCCCCGTGCGGCGCGACGTCACGATCGGTGAGGACAACGACCGGATGGTGCATATCCTCGCCGGACTGGAGCCTGGCGAGCCCGTGCTGCTGGCACCGCCGCTGGACACAATGAGGGAAACGGCTGAAAGCACCCATGACGACGCCATGGTCACCGATGCCCCCTCCCCGGACATGCCTGCTCCCGACACTGGCGCGAACGACGAGGGAAAACGGACCAAGCGCATGCCCAAGGAGGGGGCGGAACGCCGCCAGCGGCCGCAACCGAATCAGGAGCAGCCCTGATGAGTAACGGCATGCAGGCCTCGCATATCGAGAACATCACCCGCACCTATCAAATGGGTGACCAGGCCGTGCACGCGCTCGCCGGCGTGAGCGCCACCTTCGAGCCCGGCAGTTTCTGGGCCATCATGGGGGCCAGCGGCAGCGGCAAGAGCACGCTGCTCAACATCCTTGGCTGCCTCGATCGCCCCACCTCCGGACGCTATATCCTGGCGGGCAAGGATACCCGTACGCAAAGCGATGACGCCCTCAGCGACATCCGTCTGAAATATCTCGGGTTCATCTTCCAGAGCTTTAACCTGATCGCCCAGCTCACCGTTGAGGAGAACATCCAGCTTCCGCTCTACTACCTTGGCTGGCATCACGACCGCGCCCGGCAACGCGCCGGCGAACTAGCCCGCCGTGTCGGCCTTGCCGAACGCCTGCACCATCGTCCGTCCGAGCTTTCCGGCGGACAGCAGCAGCGCGTGGCGATTGCGCGCGCACTGGCCAACGATCCGGTCATGCTGCTGGCCGACGAGCCAACCGGCAACCTCGATTCCGCCACCGGCAAGGAGATCATGACCATGCTCGGCGATCTGAACGCACAGGGCAAGACCATCATCATGGTCACCCACGAGCCCGATATTGCCAATATTGCCAGGCACCGCATCGTCATGCGCGACGGCCGCATCGCCAGTGCCGGGAAGGAGCGCCTGTGAAGAGCACGCGATTTTTCCGCGATATCCATCTCGGTGTCAAGACCCTGCTGCTGCACAAGCTGCGCTCGCTGCTGACGATGCTCGGCGTGGTGTTCGGTGTCGGTAGCGTGATCGCTATGCTGGCGGTCGGCGAGGGCGCCAGCCGCGAAGCCCTGGCACAGATCCGCAAGCTCGGCAGCAACAACATCATCATCGACACGGTCAAACCCTCCGATGACAGCGCCAGTAGCAGCGAGCGCACACGCATCAGCATTTATGGCCTCAAGTATGCGGACGACCAACGGATTGCCGAGTGCATCCCGCTGATCAGGCGGACGGTCCCCGTCAAGATCGTCCGCAAGGAAGGCCGGCTTGGCAACAGGTCGCTATCCCTGCGCCTGGTGGGCACAACCCCCGCTTGGTTCGAGCTGGTCAAACGGCCGCTGCTGGCCGGACGGGAACTTTCCGATGCCGACCTACAGAAACGGGCGAAT
>CAZOXS010000115.1:0-3900 GCA_964583785.1 uncultured Victivallales bacterium | reverse complement strand
CGCCCTGGAACTGCTGGAGGCGGCCCGCCGGGCCGATCGCGAGCGCATCAGCGCCGTGATGGTGGACGAGGTTGACAAGGCCTCCCGCCAATGGACCGGCAAGCCGCTGGACGACCTGCTCGACCAGTTGGAACTGCTGCGGGGCAATACCCCGGCGGCCCGCGCCAATTTCGCCCGCTACTGGGCCGATGCCAGCGGGGCGGCGGCCCGCGCGGACGAGACGAGACGCCAGGCGGAAGCAAAGCAGCTTGCCGACGCCCAGCGCCGGGCCGACGAGGCCGAGCGCCTGCGCAAGGAGGCCGAGGAACGCGCCCGGCAGGCGGAGAAGATACGTGCGGAACGTCCGTCGCAAGTACCAGCAGGCTTCCGTGCCGAATCGGCGGACGGCTACGATCAGTCCAGCCGCCTGCCCTACACGATCGTGCATGAGCAGACCGGCTACCGTCTCAAACTCGTCCCGGCAGGCGAATTCAACCTCGGCAGTGCGGATTGGGCGGATACCCAGCCCCTGCGCCGCATCCATCTGGACGCCTACTGGATCGGCGAGACGGAAGTCACCTGCGCCCAGTTCGTGCAATTCCTCAACGAGAAGGGCAACCAGACCGAAGGCGGCGTGACGTGGTGTGGTCTAGCGGGTGCCGTCAAGATCGAACACTCCGGCGGTCAGTTTCGTGTAAAGTCCGGTGGCGGTAATCATCCGGTAGTGGAACTGTCCTGGTTCGGGGCTCGGGCGTTCGCCCGCTGGATGGGTGGCGACCTGCCGACCGAGCCGCAGTGGGAGAAGGCAGCCAAGGGCGGTCGTGAAGTGCTCTGGCCCTGGGGGAGCCAGTGGGACCGGAAAGAGGCCAATACAGCGGAACGTATTGCCGATGTGAGCGAGTTGAAGACCGTCGATGAATGGCGGAAATGGTGGGAACCCTACCAGCGCACGGTGCTGCAGCGCACAGATGGCTATTCCGATACAACCGTGCCGGTGAGCAGTTACAGGGCGAACGGGTACGGGCTTTTCGACATGGCCGGTAATGTGTGGGAATGGTGCATGGACTATTATGCGGCGGCTGCCTACGAACAGTTGCGGGACGGCCAGCGCAATCCGCCAGCCGTGACCAAGGGAGACCAGCAGACAGTGGAATACTGGCAGGGAGGGGAAAAGAAAACGGAGCAGCAGGAATGCCGCGTGGTGCGGGGCGGCGGCTGGCTCGACCAGGCCCATACCGCGCGTTGCGCGTACCGCTTCAGGTATCTTCCCGCGTGCAGGAACTACGATTTTGGCGTTCGGGTGGTGGTGTTGCCCAGGCCGTGAAGTTTCATTTTTGATTTGTTGCGCGGCGGAGCCGCGCACCATTTTATGAATTGATTTTATTCAGATCACAATGACTGAAAATAAAGAACAGAAATGGGCGATGCCGCCCGTTTTCCAGCGGTTCTACCTGTTGACCGGCTGGTTGCTGGATCGTGTCGAGAAATTCCCGAAAAGTGCCCGCTTCACGTTTGGCCAACGGTTGAGCGACACGGCTCTCGACATCGTTGAGAAGCTCGTGCGGGCAGCTTATGGGCGTCGGCGCAAGGATAACCTGGAAGCGGCAAACACGGATCTAGAGGTCCTGCGGGTGATGATCCGCCTCAGCCATGATCGGCGCTACCTGAGTGACGACCAGTACACCTACGCGATTGGCGAACTGCTGGAGGTTGGCAAGATGATCGGTGGCTGGCTACGCAGCGAGGGAACCTGACATGCCGAAAACGGTCAACCACCTTTTCGAGCAGATCTGCTCGCTTGAAAACCTGCTGGGTGCGGCGCACAAGGCCGCTTTGGGCAAGCGGCAGAAGCCGTATGTTGACCAGTTCCGTCTGGGACTGGAAACGGAAGTCTGGAAGCTTCGGGAAGAACTCCTAAACGGAACTTACCAGCCTGGATCCTATCGCTCGTTCTGGATCAGCGAGCCGAAGCGTCGATTGATCAGCGCGGCCCCGTTCCGTGACCGGGTCGTTCATCACGCATTATGCAACGTGATCGAGCCCGTCTGGGAACGGCGGTTTGTATCGGAGTCCTTTGCCAACCGGCTGGGGATGGGTACTTCAAAAGCGCGCGATCATTTCGAGGCCGGGCTCAAGCGTTATCCCTATGTGTTGCGGGTGGACTTCGCCAAGTTCTTTCCCTCGATGGATCACGCGGTGCTCAAGGCGCAGTTTCGCCGGGCCTTGCGCTGTCGCCGGACGCTGTCGCTGATGGATCTGATTGTGGATGCCAGCAATCCGCAGGAGCCGGTGGCGGCCTACTTTCTCGGTGATATGCTTTGGACCCCGTTCGAGCGGCGTCATGGGTTGCCACTGGGGAACCAGACCAGCCAGTTCTTCGCCAATATCTACCTTGATCCGCTCGACCACTTTGTGAAAGAAACGCTGCGCTGTGGGCATTATGCACGATACGTCGATGATCTGGCGCTCTTTGCCGACAGCAAGGCATGCCTGCGGGATTGGCGTGAACGCCTGGACGCCGAAGCTTCGAGGTTGAGGTTGCGCTTGCATCCCGGAAAGACGCGAGTGTTTCGACGGGAGGAGGGTGTCACCTTTCTTGGGGTACGGTTTTTCCCTCGCGGACGAAGGCTGCCATCGGCAAACCGCCGTCGTGCCCTGAGGCGGTGTCGGCGCGATACGGGTCAGTGTCTTGACGGGCGGCTGACCGAGGCGGACTTGAATCGGCGGATGGCCGGTTGGCGGGGGCATGCCCTAGAGGCCGGTGCCGTCAGGCTGGTCATGGATTTCGAGCGACGGATGAAAGAGTGGATGGACGCTGGCACAAAGTGCGTGCCGCGTGGTGCGGGGCGGCGGCTGGAACAACCAAGCCAATACCACGCGTTGCGCGTACCGCAACAGGAATCAACCCACGAACAGGAACAACGATAATGGCGTTCGGGTGGTGGTGTTGCCCAGTACGGTTCATTGCCGGGGCACGGTGTTCAAGGATGCCGTGCGTGTGCGATGGAAACGGCCAGTCAGCGATCCGGGTTTGTCTCGGATGACGGGGCAAACCGAACAGGAGGTGCCCCGCCGGGGCTGGTAGTCGCGTGGAGACGCGGCGAACGTCCCGGCGGGGCTTTTTGGGAGGTGGGCGGGGTTAGACGGGAGCGGCTCGCGGGGACGCTCGCCCTCCAGGTGCGGGGGTGTGCGTGGATTGCCATCTGGAGGGCGAGTGTCCTCGCGAGCCGGTGCGGAGGATAGGCGCATAAGCCCAATGGTTCAACAGCCGGAGAATGCATTTATGGAATGTACGCCCGATACGAAATCAAGTCACCCGCAGCGCAAGCAACTGCCGCACCACGCACCGGTTGAACGCCACAACCAGCCGGTTATTGTTTTTGTGACGCTGACGATCACACCTCGCGGTGATTATCTCGCCAATCAGGGCTTTCACGATACGTTCCTGCAAGCGTGTGCGGATGCCAATGCCTGGAGCGTTGGCCGCTATATGATCATGCCCGACCATGTGCATTTCTTCTCTTCGCCAGCGAAAGAGCCGCGCGTGGGTCTGATGCAATGGGTTTCATTCCTGAAACGACGGGTTACGATTCGTCTTTCGCCAGAGGGTGTTGCGGAGAGTGCGGTGGTTAGACGGGCGCGGCTCGCGGGGACGCTCGCCCTCCAGTCGGCAGACGCCACCAAATTCTCATCTGGAGGGCGAGCGTCCTCGCGAGCTGGCGCGGAGGATACGTCTGGAGGGCGAGCGTCCCCGCGAGCCGGTGCGGAGGATAAACCCTGGCGCTGGCAGTCCGAGTGCTGGGACACGCAGATCCGCAGCGGCGACCATTATCACGAGAAGTGGGCGTATGTGTGTCAAAACCCCGTGCGGAAAGAATTGGTTGCGCAGGCGGAAGATTGGCCGTGGCAGGGGGAATTGCA
>CAZOXS010000114.1:0-5879 GCA_964583785.1 uncultured Victivallales bacterium | reverse complement strand
CTGCCCTGTACTTCTGGCCTCGCCATCCGCAGCGAAGAGGTCTGCCCATACTTGAATACAGCCTCGGATAAACGCCGAAAACACCCTCGCCATCCGTCCGAAATGGTCGTTGGTTCCCAAAATATTGCCTGAACTCTGAACCCCTGAACCCTGAACACTTACAACGCTTGGAATTGGCGATACGCCATGCTATATTATCGACTCATTTACTCAAACAATTTGCCATTAAGGAGCTAGCATGGTGCGACTCTTTATGGCAAGCGGATTGTCGCGAGAAATTACAGAACTCTGAACACCGAACACTGAACACGCCTGGACGAAAAGACCTTTTCGGACGGCTCCAGCTCATGACTGATTTTTCCGATTGACCTTGCCGGTTGGGGGGGGGCATAGTTGGCTATTGAAGGAGCTTGAATTATGATTAGAACACATGGCCGCATCTGTACTGTTATCCTGGCGTTCGTTTTCATAGTTGGCCTGTCGGCGTTTGCCGCCGGTCCAGAGATCCACCAACTAGGGCCTACCGGGCTGACGGGGGCCCTGGCGGGCAAGGCACTCAACGTCATGTCCGTGGCGAAGGGTTCGCCCGCTGAGGGCAAAATCAGCAAGGGTGACCAGATCATCGGGGCTGGATCCGCCGCCTTCAAAACCGATCCGCGGCGTGAATTGGCCGTTGCCATTGATGCGGCCGAGACGGAAGCCGGCGGCGGCAAGCTGACGTTGATCCTCAAGGGTGACAAGCCGGTGGCGTTGCAACTGGCCATTCTGGGAGCCTATAGCGAGACCGCCCCCTGGGATTGTCCCAAGAGCCAGTCGATCATCGAGCGGGCGGCGCAGGCGATCCTCGCCGCGAAGGATTACAGTGGCGCCACGCATACCGGATTGCTGGGCCTGATGGCGACGGGCGAGCCGGCATATATCGCGGCTGTTGCGGCTGTGATCAAGGATGCGGATTGGGCCAAACCCGACCAGGCAGCTATCGAGGCGATGTTCGCGGGCGAGAAAGATATGGGCTATGTCGGCTGGTATTGGGGCTACCACCTGGTCACGCTGGGCGAGTATTATCTGCTGACCAAGGATGAATCGGTACTGCCCGCCATCCGCACCTATGCCGTCAGTCTTGCCCGGGGACAGGATGCTGGCGGCTTGTGGGGGCACCGCATGGCCACCCCGGCGCGCAATGGTCGTCTTCCCGGGTATGCCCAGATGAACCAGTCCAGCCTGTCGAGCTTCATGGGCATGCTGATGGCCGAGCGTTGTGGCATCGAGGATCCGGTCCTCAAGCAAGGCATTGAGCGCACCTATGCCTACTACGCCACGTTCATCGGCAAGGGCGCCTTCAATTATGGCGTCCATGGGCCGAATACCAAAAGCTACAACAACAACGGCACGAGCGGATCGGCCGCCGTCTGCATGGCGCTGAAGGATAACGTGCAGGGCACCGCCTTCTTCTCGCAGCTTTCCGCCACGTCCTTTGATGGTCTTGAGCAGGGCCATGCAAGTACGTTCTTCAATCCGCTTTGGACCCCCCTGGGGGCTAACTTCGCAGGCACTGAAGTCTCGCAACAGTTTTTCCGGGAATCGCGCTGGCTGCAGACAATGTACCGAACCTGGGATGGCAGCTTCTCCCGTTTCGGGGGCAAGCAGAATGAAGGATCCCAGAGCGGGGTAGCTCTCTTGACCTACTGCCTGCCGCGCAAGGCGCTTTTCATAACAGGGCGCGATGCCGACCCCGCGATCTGGGCGAAAGGCGAGAAGGCGACTGAAGTCGTACAACGCAGCAAGGTCGATTATGCGGCCAAAAGCGTTGATGAGCTGCTGGCTCTCATGAATCACCCGATCCCGCAAGTCCGGCGGGAGGTCGTATGGGCGCTGCGGCAGACAGAGGTCGATTTTACTGCCAGACTGGTCGAGATGATTGATCGCGGCCAGAAGCGTGAGACGCTTAGTGCGATCGAGTATTTTGGCTACAACTGCCCGCCCGAGCAGGCCTTGTCGCAACTGGAGCGGCTCGGGGCGATCCTGCAGGACATGCAGGCGGATACGGAGGTGCGGGCGGCGGCAGCCGCATCCCTAAGTCACATGGGCGAACCGGCCCACAAGTATTATACGGCCATGCTGGAACTGATTGTGGCTGATGAGCCGGGGGATCGGTTCCGCGATGTGGACCAGTCGGTTGCCGAGAGCATCAACCGCCTTTGTCCGACCCCGTTTGCCTCCGGGTTGGTGACGGACAAGGCGCTGCTTTACACGGCCGCCCTTTCGCTGATGGATCACAAGCGTCAGAATGCCCGCGCGGATGGCGTGCGTTTGCTGGCGGAAGTGCCACTCGCGGATTTTCCTCTGGTGGCGGACAAGGTCATGCATATTGTCGAGGACCGGGATCCCTCCTATCACTCCTATCATGCCTGGCAGGGATCGATCGGGGAGGCGATCAAGGTGCTGGCCAATCTCAACATCAAGGAGGGAATTCCCTACACGGTTGGCGTCCTGGACCGGGAGGATGGCAAGTTCGGTTTCAAGGTCCGCATGATCTGCGATGTGCTGCCGGCCTACGGGGCCAACGCCAAGGCCGCGTTGGCGGCGCTCAAGGTGGATCCCCGGTTCAAGGGGATCAAGGATGGCCGGTTCAGTGGCATGTGGCAGAAGATGGTCAAGACCATCGAGGAGGATCCCGCCCCGCGCAAGTTGATCACGCTCGAGGAAGCCAAACAGCCCGGGATCTAGGTGCGGGGGAAGACCGCAGACTGCAGACCGCCGACTTTTTTCGGATTACGAGAACGGATTTCGAGTAGGGGAACCACAATCGTTCGCCGCGTTCTGGCGAACGCAGCTACGCTGTTCAGTAGCTATGCTCGCCAGAGCATGGATGGGATGCCCCGGTGGTGAAGCCGTTATGGCTCCAGCAGGTATTGCCAGGCCGGGACCACGCGGATGGTTCCGGCAGCCGTTTCCACCGTCTCGTCGTCGTCCCGTGTCACGATCATGGCGTTTCCGATCTGGTGTTCCTGCATGGCTTCCTGCAGGGCGGCGATTTCGCGTTTGCGCGTATCGGGTTGCGCCAGCGTCTCGCAGACCTGCAAGAGTTGCCAATCCTGCCCGTCGCGTTGCCAGATGAAATCAACCTCGCGACCACTGGCCGTACGATAATAGTGGATGCGGTTGGTAATCGACCGTAGATGGGTAAACACGAGGTTTTCAAGAAGATGACCGGCATTGATCAGGATTCCGGTCGAGACGGACCGGACCATGGCATGATCCACGCAGTAGATCTTGCGCGTGTTTGCATTCTGCACGGACAGGGAGGGGTGGAATAGCTTCACGGGAAACAAGGCATAGGCATCCGCCAACCATTCAACACACTCGCCGACAAACGTCTTTGTCGTCTTGTGCCCAAGCGATTTCAGATATCCCGTCAGGGCATTAACCGAATACATCGACCCGACCTGGTTGATCAGGCGTAATGCCAGATCCAGGACCGCCTGTGGATGGGCGGCGTCGTTACGCTCGACCACGTCCCGGTGAACGATGGTCTTGAAATATTCCTGATGCGTCATCACGCGAAGCCGTGCCGTCATGTCCGCGACTTCCGGAAACCCGCCGCATTCCCAGAATTCGCGAAAGCATTGCTGCAGGTGACTGCGCACTCGCGAGGAGACCCGATCATGGGGGACATTTCTCCGGTCAAGAAACTCCTGGAAGTTGAAAGGGAACAACTCCCACGTCAACGCCCGTCCCCGCATCTGGGTGGCGATTTCCTTTGAAAGCATGCGCGATGAGGACCCGGTCAGGAACACCTCGCAATTCTCCGCGCGGAGCAGACGCTCGACGAACGGCTCCCAACCATCGGCCATCTGGATCTCGTCGAGGAAACAGTACACCTTTTCGCGTCCGCGCTTCTCGGGAAACAGACTGAAATACGTTTCAATAACCTCACCAATCTGACCATGGCGCTGCAGATCGAGACGATCATCGAAGAAGTTGACATAAAGCATATTCTGGCGAGGAATCCCCTCGGCGATCAATTCTGCCATGATCTGGTCTAGCAGTGTAGACTTTCCGCAGCGCCGAACGCCGATACAGACAAACGCCTTGCGGGAAACGCGTTCATACGGCAAATGGCGGCGGACGCCCTCCGACAACGCCCGCTCCTGTCCATCGAGAATAATTTCCGACAGCACACTCATGAGAAATCCTCATAACTGGTCATAAAACTTACCGATTAATTCAAAAACCGGTAGAAATAAATACCATTATCGTAATTTTTGTCAAGGTGATTATGCTCCGCGTTCTGGCGAACGCAGCTACGAGATGTGTGCTAGTCGCGGACGTGTAGGCCATAGGGGTATTTCACGGGGGGGAAAGATGGGGCGTTCCATGCTGGCGAGCGTGGCTACGGGGGGGAAGCTAGGTTGAACGCCCGCCGGGGGGGACCCGGTGCCATAAGCTACTCCGGATTGATCCGGTTTACTTGATGATCATTACCGTGCCAGAGGGAGAACCTTTGACCGTTAACGTGCCGGTTCCGACAAGCCATGATTGCGCACTGGTATAATCGCCATCTGGTTGTTTAATGCCGTCGATGTAGCATTGAAATACCTGTTCGTTGTTGCTGCCAAGATTCAGCAGTCCAGAGCCCTCGATATAGAGTGCCGCTGAGTCATCAATAACATCGGGAGTGCTGCCAGAATTGAGTACAACCGTGGCGTTTGTGCTAATCGTGACGTTGCCGGTTCCGAACACTTTGTTTGCATATACAACCACGCGCTGATCTATACCGCTCGTATTTATTATTGTCGCACCTCCTGAATACGTGCAGTCGGCGGGTGGGTTGAGGAATATCTCTCTCTGTGGGTGTGTACCTGACTTAAAAGCATAAGTCACACTTCCTGCGCCACTGATGATTCCGTTAATCAACCAGTCGCCGGAATTGAAGGAACTTCCTTTTTCCAATGTAACCGCGCCATCAACCACTAAGGGGTTAGGCATTGCCACTCCGCCTCCATCAAACACCTTCAGCAATGAGCCGTTGTAGAGATATATTGCACTGTTCGTGTCAGCCGGAATAAAATCTCGAAAATCATTACTTGAGTAGTCGTCTATAACCAGCTGAGCTCCCTCTCGCAGAATTAGGTTCCCCGCAAAATCGTTTGTCTCTCTGCATCGATAGGCATTAGCTATCACGCCTGCCTGAATCTCTGCCGCTTCAGTACCTGACGGTACGTGGCCCAAAGACCATGCGACCGCATTTGTCCAGTTGTCATCGCTGGCCATCGAGTTGGTCGTCTGGGCATAAACTGATGCGGCCGAGAACAAGCATACGATCAGAGCAACAAAACCATTTCGCAGTTGGGTGGTGATCATGGCAACCTCCTTGTTTTCGGTACGATCTTCAACAGGATTGAGTCCGCACTCAACCCCCACCAAGGAAGTTAGACTAACACAAAGTTAATACATTGCGTGATTCAATTATGCGACAGAAAACATTTGTTTATGCGACATGTCAGGCGTCTGTCAGGCCGACTGCACTTGTGCGATCAAGTCTTTGAAAAGCTCTCTCGACCAAAGCACAAGTTCGCGTGGATCGCGCAGGAAAGGCCGGACTTCATCCGCTGCAGCGGCAATATCAATGCGATCAAACCGCTCTTTGAGCAGCTTGTGTAGTATGTCCTTTATGCGGAGCGAGTCGATAACCGGCTCCAACGTATCCATGTTTGTGTTCATTTAAGGCGCGATAGTTGTAAATTATGCAACTATCAAGCGAAATAAGTACAAAAGGAGGCACTTGCAGAACCCCTCGTGGTTTCCGCTTGAAGCCGGAAACCACGAGGGGTTCTGCAAGGGAAAATGGCGGATGCTGCGCACGTGAGGGGTTTTGG
>CAZOXS010000113.1:0-6975 GCA_964583785.1 uncultured Victivallales bacterium | reverse complement strand
TGCTCGGCATGGCGGCCGCCTGTGCCCTGACCCTGATCGGTGCCTCATCCGGTGTCGCGATATGGCATACGGTCCTGCATCATACCGTCATGGGGGGGCTTGCCCTTCCGGCGGTGGTGGGGGGGCGGGCCGCTTTACGCGTGGTGCAGGATCTGATGCAATCCTACCAGCGATGCGCCGGTGATGGGGCGGAACGGTGCGAACGGGTCATCGTCTGGGGGGCGGGGTATCGCACCACGCTTTTCCTGCGGCAGATTGCCTGCGACAGCGGCCGGAAGCGCCCGCTGCAAGTGGCCGGTATCTTCAGCGACGATGATCCGATGCGTGGCCATTTCGTGCATGGCGTGCGCGTGATCGGCAACGTCCGGGCGATTCCTGCCTTCGTTCGCGAAAAAAAGATCGAGACGCTGTACATTGTCGAGGCCGTTCCGGAGGCGGTCCGCCAGGCGATTTGCCAGTCTCTGGCGGGGACCGGTGTGCGCGTTATCGAATGGAAGATTACCGAAACGCTTTGTCATGAATGAATTCCTGGCTTGGACCCGTCTCGCGTTCCGGAACCTGTATGTCTCCGAGCCGTTGCCGAACGCACGGACGGAACCGCCCAGTGAATTCTTCAAATTGGCACGCCAGCACCGTGTGGTCGGGCTTTGGGCGGCGGCAGGCTTGGCCCCCGGCTGGAAATCGCACGCCTACGGGCAGGCGCTCTATGCCGCCCGCTGCACGGAAGAAGCCGAACGGCTTTACGCCCGGTTTGCTCAGGTCATTCCTGCTATCGGTCTCATCAAGGGGCCGACGTTGGCGGTCCAGGCCTGGCCGCAGCTTGGATTGCGGCACTACGACGATCTGGATTTCCGTTGCGGCAAGGAAGACGTCGATGCACTGGCAGCGGTGCTCCTGTCGCTCGGGTATGTGCCTGAAACGTCGGATTCCAACCGTCAGGCCAATTTATGGCATTTCGGTTGGGGAATCGCGTTTGTCAAGGGCGACGGGCTGCGGGTCGAGGTTAATCATCGTCTGTTCCCCCCGCATTATCCTGCACCTGCGCGGTTTGAAGGTGTCCGCGAGGCTATATGGACACAGTTGGCGCTGGACCAAGGGGCGGTGCAGACCCTGGCACCGGCGGCCCATCTGCTCTATTGCAGCATGCACGCAGTCTGGCACGGCTGGGATCGGCTGGGGTGGGTGGTGGACATGGCCGGCCTGATGACCCGATATCCCGACGTTGTGGAAAAGGCGCGTCAGTTGGCCGGGGAAACGGGCTTTCCTCGCCGGGCACTGGAGGCCGCCTGCCACGTCGCCAACGGCTTGTTCGGTCCGCTGCCGGGCGCGGACGAACCGGATGATGCCGGGGACGGGGATCTTGGCGATGCCGTTGCGCTGTTGATGCAGACGGCTGATCGCCGTGTCGCCGCCCGGCGGCTGCAACGGCGGTTATGCAGCCGAACCGAATGGATCGGCAGCACGCTACGCCGCGCGCTGACCCCCGGCGATCCCGACTTCCAGCGCTGGTCGCTGCCCGCCGCGCGGCGTTACCGCTACTGGCTGCTCCGTCCCACGCGTCTGCTGGTGCGTGCCACGGCCTCAGCGGGCTCATAGCGCCCGCTGTACTGTTTGCTTCCGCGTTAGCACATTGTTGTAGATTGCGGGCAAAATAGGTCAATGTGTGGTTTATTGTCTAGCCCCGAATGGCCTTCAACAGCATTCTCACGCTGCTTCTTAAGACTATCGACAACAATCGCGTTTTATGGCAGGGTCTCGCCGGTATAGGAACAGATATTGATTTTGTTTTGGATGTGGTGATGCAACCGGAGGTTTTGTGTGATTAAGCTGGGTGTGAATATCGATCATGTGGCGACGTTGCGACAGGTGCGCGGCACGGTTTACCCGTCGGTGGTTGAGGCGGCGCAATGTTGTGAGAAAGCTGGGGCAGCCGGAATCACGGTCCATTTGCGCGAGGATCGCCGGCATATCCAGGATGCGGATGTCTATGCGCTTATCAAGGTGTTACAGATTCCGCTGAATCTGGAAATGGCGGTGGCACCGGAGATCGTGGAGATCGCGCTGGACGTGAAACCGGCGGAAGTCTGTCTGGTACCCGAGAAACGTCAGGAACTGACCACGGAGGGCGGGCTGGATGTCGATGGGCTTTATGATGAGGTGGCTCCCGTGGTGGCCCGTCTGGGCGCGGCCGGGATCGCCGTCAGTCTCTTTATCGACCCCGAGCCGCGTCAGGTGGCGGCGGCGGCGCGGATGGGGACTCCGGTGATCGAACTGCACACGGGTACGTTCTGCGAGGCGACGGGTGCCGTGGCCGCGACCGAGCTGTCGCGACTGATCGCGGCGGCGGAGCAGGCGGCGTCTGCGGGCTTGCGCGTGAACGCGGGACACGGGATCAATCTGGACAATATCGCCTCGATCCTGAATGTCCCGCATCTGGATACGCTGAACATCGGTCACAGCATTGTGGCACGCGCGGTTTTTGTGGGTATGCAGGCGGCGGTAGGGGAAATGATCTATGCCATTCGAAGCGGCAGGACAATCTAGCGGCATGGCTGGCGAACGCATCCTGGGTACCGGAATTGATCTGGTCGAGAACGCGCGGTTCCGCGATGTGCTGTCGCGATGGGACGAGCGTTTCCTGGCTCGTGTATTCTTGCAGAAAGAGCGGCAATATTGCTGGAACAAGGCGTTCCCCGCCCAACATTTCGCCGGTCGTTTTGCGATCAAGGAGGCGGTGGCCAAGGCGTTCATGACCGGGATCGGTTCGCTTTTCGGCTGGTTGGATATCGAGGTCGTGCGTAACCCGGCGACCGGGGCCCCTTCGGTGGCACTGCATGGCAAGGCGGCCGACTACGCCAGGACGGTTGGCGTGAAACGGATACTGGTGAGCATCTCGCACACGCGAGACTATGCGGTGGCCAGTGCGGTGCTCGTGGGATGACGCCGGTGTGACAGATTAGCGGCGAGTTGAGGGGATGGGGTATGAAGGCTGTATCGGCAGAGCAGATGCGCGCGATCGATCGTCGGATGATCGAGGCATACGGCGTCCCCGGTGATCTTCTGATGGATCGGGCTGGATTCGGTGTGGCCGAGTGCGTAAGGCGGTTGGCGGATGCGTCCGGTTTCGATGATCCGCGCATCCTCATCTTTGCCGGACGTGGGAACAATGGTGGTGACGCCTTCGTGGCGGCCCGCTACCTGCGCGAGATCGAGATGGATGTCGAGGTCCTGTTCGCGGGTGATATCAAGGCGGTCAGTGGCGATGCGCTGGTGCATCTGCGTAAACTGCGGGCGGCGGGGGTGACGCCGCGGGTGCTTGAGACAATGGACGCTTGGACCGACATGCTACAGTCGAGCATGTGTGTGGGCGACATCCTCGTCGATGGCCTTTTGGGTACCGGGAGCCGCGGTCCGGCACGCGGCCCCGTGGCCGGGGCGATCGAGGTGATCAACCGGTTATCGGATCGCGCTCTGGTGGTGGCGATCGACCTGCCATCCGGGTTGAACGCGGATACCGGAGTCGCCGAGGGCGATGCGGTGCTGGCGGACCTGACGGTGACCATGGGCTTGCCGAAGAGCGGGCTGTTACGGCCCGAGGCACTGGAATATGTCGGCACGGTTGAAGTGGTGGATATCGGGATCGACGATGAGTTGGAGGATACGGTTCCGGCCGGGATCGAACTGATCAGCTCGCGCGATGTTGCCGGGGTTCTCAAGCGGCGTCCGCGACGCTCGCACAAGGGAACCTACGGGCACGCACTCCTCATCGGCGGCGGGCCGGGAGTCAGCGGGGCGATCAGCCTGGCGGCGATGGCGGCTTGTCGGTCGGGTGTCGGGCTTGTAAGTGTGCTGACTCCTTCGGCGTTGGCCGGTACCGTGGCCGTACGCGTGCCGGAGGCGATGGTGCATGCCGGTGCCATGACCGCCACCGGGAGTCTTGCCGCTGATGCGCTTGATCAGGTTTCCGGTAAGGATGGTCTATCGGCGTTTAGTGCGGTGTTGATGGGGCCGGGGCTGACCACGCATCCGGACGGACTTGCGCTAGTGGCGGCGGTCCTGCGTTCGGCGGTGCCGGTCGTGGTGCTGGATGCGGATGCCTTGAATCTGATGGCGGCTGAACCCGATTTGCTCGCTGGCGAGCGCGGCGGGGTGATTCTGACGCCGCACCCCGGCGAGATGGCGCGCCTGCTCAGTTGGCGTACCCAGGACGTTGAGTCTGACCGCTTCGCGGCCGCACGCAAGGCGGCAGAACGGTTTGGCGCGGTAGCGGTGCTTAAGGGGGCGGGGACCGTGGTGGCGGAACGCGGGCGTCTGCGGGTAAACTTGACCGGGAATCCGGGCATGGCAACCGGCGGCATGGGCGATGTGCTGGCAGGGCTGATGACGGGCCTGGCCGCGCAGGGAATGCATCCGTTTGACGCGGCCAGCGCGGCCGTATACTTGCATGGCTGTGCCGGGGATGATGTCGCCCGCAGCAGCTCGCAGGCCGGCTTGACAGCGCTAGCGGTAGCGGATTCGATTCCACGTGTCTTCCGGCGGGTACAGGTGCGCTAGCTTTTAGGAAGGTGATCATGGCTGATGCATACGGGGGGGGCGCTGCACGAACGGGGCGCGGGGGTGATGTTCGACCATTGCTGAGCCGTACGATATATCCCACCAGCCTGCTGATCGAGGGGAAACCCTGCCTGATTGTCGGAGGCGGCAAGGTGGCGGTCCGCAAAGCGGGAGGCCTGCTCGAGGCCGGGGCGGTTGTCACGGTGATCAGTCCGGCACTCGATGATCGGCTGGCCGAACTGGTGCGGCAGGGGCGTGTGCAGCATGTCGCCCGACCGTTCGAGGCGGATGATCCTGCCGGGTTCGTGATTGTCTTTGCGGCCACGGGCGATAAAAAAGTCAACCGCGAGGTGCTGGAGGCCTGCCGTACCCGGCGGGTCTGGTGCTGCCCTGTGGATGGCAACTGGATGGAGGGTGACTTCGTGACCCCGGCCGCCTTCCGCTCGGGGACGCTTTCGGTCGCGATCTCGACGGGAGGACAGAGTTGCCGCCGCTCGCGACTGATCAAGGAGAATCTTCAGCGGCATGTGAGCATGGTCGACAGCGCCGAGTGCGTGGTTATCGGCACCAGCCACCAGCAGATGGATCTGCAGGGACGCGAACCGTTCCAGCTGGCGACGGAACGGATGGAGGCCGCAGGGCGGCTCTTGATGCACGTCTGGGGCGTTCATGAATTCATGCTGCTGAACACCTGCAACCGGATCGAGATCATTGCCGTCAAGGCGGCCGGCGAGGGAACCCATGCGCTGGTCCTCAAGATCCTCGGCTTCGACCGGCTCCCGCCGGACCGGTACTACGTCAAGCGCGGGTTTGCCGCCTTTGAGCATACCGGATTACTGGCGGCAGGGTTGCTCTCGCAGATGCCAGGGGAGAACCACATCGTCGCGCAGATCAAGGACGCCCTCGCATTCTCGACTTCCCAGGGCTGGGCGGGCGGCATGATTTCGGAATGGATCGATGCCACCCTCCACATCTCCAAGGAAATCCGCGCACAGATTCCCGCCAGTCTGTCGGCAGGGGAGATCGAGGATACCGGCGTTCGCTACGTTTTGCAGAAACGGCCTGACGCGGTCACGCCAATCGCGGTGCTCGGGACGGGAATGATCGGGCAGGGGATTGTACGACGGCTGGCGCAGCAGGGGCACCGTTGCCAGTGGTTCTATCACCGGAATGCACCGTCTGCGGACACCGTGCCGGCGGGTGTATCCCTCAGTCCGTGGTCCGCGCGGGCGACCGACTTAAAGGTGGCCGACGTCGTCATCGTGGCCACGTCGGCAAAAACGGCGGTCCTGAATATGACGACGGCGGGGCAGTTGAAGCCGGACGGGGAACTGCTGCTGCTCGATCTCTCCACACCGCGCAATATCGATCCGGCGATCGTGACTCTGCGCCCCGGAATTGAACTGGCCGATCTCGATGCCCTGAAAGCCTGGGACAGCCAGGTATCACCAATCCTGGAGGCACTGCTGCAATCGGGCGGGATCACGGTTCATGACCACAGGGACATGTATCACGCGATCATGCGCAGTTTTCAACAGGAGGCTTGAAACGCGCAAGGAGGACCCTGCCCTCCACACGACTGGCTGACGCGGCCATGAAAAGTTAACCATGGAGAGGCACTTGCAGAATCCCTCGTGGTTCCCGCTTGAAGCCGGGAACCACGAGGGTTTCTGCAAGGAAAAATGGCGGATTCTGTGGGAGTGACGGTTTTTGCGCCGTCTGATGGAAGAAAATCGTGATTTTCGGGCACACGCCTTCCTTCCCGGCGTTCAGCGCGGGGTTTTCTGATGCGTCTGCGGTTGGCCCGTGAGCTATCGCCGTCGATCACGTCCAGATGCAGCTTGTAGCCGCACCAGCACTCCTTTTTGCTCTGGCTGGTCTTCTTGCAGCCCCAGTCGCAGTCCCACAGTACGCCGATTGGTGCCCGTCGTGACATTGCCTGCATAAGAAATCTCCGCTATTTGCATCTACACCCGTTTTTCAAATGATTATTGTATTGTCTCGAGGCACTTGCAGAACCCCTCGTGGTTTCCGCTTGAAGCCGGAAACCACGAGGGGTTCTGCAAGGGAAAATGGCGGATGCTGCGCACGTGAGGGGTTTTGGCTAGCCTGATGGGCTGGAATCACCATTTTTGAGCAGGCTACACCCTTTGCGGTGTTCAGAACCGGGGCTTTTGATGCAGCCGTGGCTGGTCGGTGGTTAATCGTCGATAATCGGCACATGCCCGAGGCGAGCGGACATCTCGCGGATTTCCTTGGCGTCGTACGCGGCATCGGCCTGATCGTAGAGGTTGACGATCCGCTCGGCACTCATCTGCGCCAGGGGAATGGCGACCTGACTGTCGTGCAGGCTGGCCGAGGTGAGGATCGCGCTGACCGGAATATCCCCGTCGATCACGTCCAGATGCAGCTTGTAACCGC
>CAZOXS010000112.1:0-4746 GCA_964583785.1 uncultured Victivallales bacterium | reverse complement strand
GTGCGCGCGGCAAGGTCGATCACCGCCTGCACCGTGACCGCCCGCCGCTCGTCCGTCGGCAGCCGTGAAGGTTGATTCCGTGTTTTCATAGTAAGTAACCTATTACTTACTTAAGCGGATGTCAAGCGGCTTATTAAAGTTTTATGACGCGGCGTGTAAATCGGTACGCCACCCCTTGGTGCGTTCAATGGATGCGGTCAATAATCCTACTGTTTGATAAGGCGCATCCCGTAGTGATAGGGGGCCGCTTCGGAGATGTCCACGGTGTCCGCCTGCGTGAATCCGGCCTGTCTGCCCCAGCGCGCACAGTCTTCCGGGCCGGGGCGGATGTCCATGGACGGCCCGCGCGGCGTTGCGATGTCGCGCCGCCAGTGAATCACCGAGGCGCTGCCGCCTGGGGCCAGGATCCGGAGTGCTTCCCGCAGTAGCCCGACGGGATCCTCGATATGCAAAAGGTTGTAGATCATCACGTGCGCGACGCGTTCATCCGGCAGTCCGGTCCCTTGCAGCACAAAATCACGCACCTCTAAGTGAACATTCGTCACCCGTAGCCGTTTGCATTTATCCTGCACAAACGCGACCAGATCGGGCTCGATGTCAAACCCATGCACCGTGCCGGAAACCCGTCCGGCCACCGGCAGCGTGAACGTCCCGTAGCCGGTCCCGAATTCAGCCACGTCGCCTTGCCCGATGTCAGCAAACGGAATCAGGCTGTCGACCACTTTGGCGGCATCAAAGAAGCCGTTCCAGTAGTCCTCATCCGGCATCCCGCTTTCTCTGCCTTTCATGACCTGTTCCTTATCCGAAGCTGAACATGCCTCGAATTCCTATATTCTGTTGTGCAGCGGTCACGCTCTTGCAACGGGCGCAGGAGCATGCTCTTTCCGCTCACCGGTGCGCCCCCCGCTATTTGTCGGTGGTACGTGAGGCGGCTTCCATCCGCGTATGACCACGAACACACCTTTCCCGTAGCCCGGCTCGACCGGGTCAGGCACCTGTATGACGTCGGGGCTTCGGAATATGGTCTGCCGACTCTCCAGATCCACGAAGCCCGACTCGGACAACAGTGCATGAACGTCCATGGTGCTGAAGAATCGCGCATCTTGATAAAACACGTTGGAACTGCGCCCGCGCTCGTACTCTTGGCCAAGGTCGCTTTGCCGATCCAGGATGCCCACGACAGCGCAGCCGCCCGGACGCAGCACGCGGTACATTTCGCGAACGGCGCGTTCCGGGTCATCCACAAAACACAGGACTGTGACCATCAACACCGCGTCAAACCGTGCCTCTGGAAACGGGAGATGCTCCGCGACTCCGTTCACGGCGTGAATGCCGCGCTTCGCCGCCGCCTTGCGCATGGCGGCGGCGGGCTCAATTGCTGTCTTTATCCCAAGTGGTCCGGCGAAGTGTCCTGCTCCTGCGCCGATCTCCACGCTGTCGGCGACTGCCGGCCACAGTTCGCGCACCGCCCGTAATTCGGACTCGTAGGCTGCTTGGTGTGCTTCAAACCACGCTTCGTAGCTGTCGGTATTCGATTCGAAGGCTTTTGTCTTTGGCATGGTGATCCTCAAAACGTGATGACTTTATCGCTTTCAACGACCCACTCCGCCAGTTCGTGAATAATGATGAGTATCTTCATGTTTTTGCCTTCTTGTGTGAGTTTGTCGTCGCACCTTTCACGGTAGCTTTCCTTATCTTAGTCAATTTGCCTCGTTTGTCCGCCGCGGTCTGGACTTGGTCCGGCGTTTGCCGGACGAGGGGGGTACTGTTCGTGTGCGAGGCGCAATACATCATGCACCAGTTCCGGGCGGAGCAGATAGTAACAACGCACGTTGCCCTGCTCATGGCAGGCCACGATCCCCGCAGCGCGCAAGGCGGCGAGATGTTGCGATACGTTCGCCTGCGCGATATCCAGCAGGTCGCGAATATCGCTCACGCACTTGGGGTGCCGGGCAAGCTCCGCTAACAGCGCCAACCGTACAGGATGCCCCAGCAGCTTCAACCGCGTAGCAGCAGCACTGAAATCAGGCTTGCCCTGACCGCTTCTCTTTTTCGTGCCAGATTTGCATTCAGGTTCTTGAATATTCATAAATGAGAATGCTAAGCGTTGGCTATTGTCGCGTCAAGGCATTTCGCGGCACACCTCACCGGGGGCCTTGTTTGCCTTCTGCCGACAGAAGGTGCGTGAGGAGGCGGTCCATGAGCGTGTTGATGGCGCGGTAGGCTTGCGGCGGGGCTGACTGCAGGGTGGATTCGTCCTGGATATAGGGGGCGGGTGTCAGCTCGTCGCGGCAATTGGCGATCAGGGCGGCGGCCGTTTCGGGCGTGGTTTCGAGGTGGAACTGCAGGCCGATGACGTGGCGGCCAACCTGGAATGCCTGATGCTCGCAGCCCGCACTGCGCGCTAGATGGATCGCTCCGACCGGCAAGTCGAACGTCTCCCCATGCCAGTGGAATACGATTTGCTCGGGCGGGAAGTGGAAGGCATGTTCCGGAAGCGGCGTGACCGCCGTCACCGGGAACCAGCCGATCTCCTTGACGGGATTTGGATAGACCCGGGCTCCCAGGGAGCTGGCGATCAACTGTGCGCCCAGGCAAACCCCCAGCAGCGGACGGTCCGCGTCAATCCAGCGGCGTATAAAATCCTTTTCCGCCGCCAGCCAGGGATAGCCCGCCTTGTCGTTGACGCTCATCGGGCCGCCCATCACGATCAGCAGATCGATGCCTGCCGGATCCGGCGCGCGTTCGCCTGCATACCAGCGCGTCACGCCGATATCATAACCCGCCTCGCGCAGCCAGGCATCCATACTGCCAAGGCCCTCGAACGGTACATGCTGGAAATAACGAGCGCGCATAATGCCTCTCTGAAGGTCAGTCTCAGTCGTCACATTTAGAGTAGGGGCGCAGGGTACGTTCGATGAGTGGTTCTTACAAGTTTCTTCTACATACCGCTCCCGCGCGCTATTGAAAGCACCCCGTGCATGACCAATTTTGACGGCCTTCACCTGAAGCGGAAAATGATACTATTATCTGGCACCATAACCGCAATCGCGGAACCACCGCCAACTATCTAAAAGAGAACACCGTGCCCCTAGGCGGTAAGCCCAAGAGCCGGATCTCGAAGTTGTCGAGCTTGGCGGGTCCGCTCAGGTTGTTGCCAACGCTGAGGTAGTTTCTGTTGTCCGCATCCCAGGTGAAAGAGCCCGAGGTCAGCGGCGTCTCGCTGTCATCGAAGTAGACGGCGTAGTTCACCGTCGACCCCGCATTGAAGTCGTTTAGCATGTAGTCGATACGCATGGTGGTGGCCGGGTCTGGCAGACCGGAAAGCACGGTTTCATCCGCATCCAGCACGCCGTTCTTGTAAATCTCGAGGTCATCGGTGGTGTTGCGATAGCTAACCACGAGATCGCCGGTCGGCCAGCCGAGGGCGTCCGAGTTGTCGTTGTCGGTCAGCCCGTCGAGTTCAGCGAGTGAGTGTCCCGCGCCGATCGTCCAATAACGGAGCAGGTCGGACAGATTCGTTGCAAGCGCGTTGCGGACACGCTCGTCTTTTACTGCCTCGATTCGGCGGCAGCTAAGTTCAAGACCAAGCAACTGACGTTCGTTGAACATCTCATGGTAGTGCCGGTATCCCCAGCGATGCAGCCTGTCGGATTCGTCGCCGGTCGGGATTTCGTCTGTGGGGACGAATCGTGCCCGAGTCCGTGCCCACCTGTCGCAAGCCCCTGCCACCCTTGCCAGATCATCGGCGTCCGGTTGTTTAAAGAACCGTCCCTGATGCGAATCCTTGCATGCAGGACAGGTGTACTCGATTGCGAATAGCGCATGCCGGGGCGGACCCTTCGTTGCATCGGGAAACGTATTCGTCGTCGAACAGGCGGGGCAGACACACCGACCACGCTTCGCCGGTCCATCCGGGCGTAGATTTGATCCGCACGTCCCGCATGTTCCCGGATGGGTACGGCTCTCCGATTCATTGAGCGCACCGCACTCAGCGCAAACGAAGACGTTGCGCGGATGCCGCCGGTCCTGAGCCAGTAGATAACCGGGGAAGAGTCGAATTTCGCGCGCGCAGTTCGTGCACGGGATGACTTTGACCCATAGGAAATACTTCACATGGGCATCGATGGTGCCGCATCCCAGACATGTCGTGCGGTACAGGTGCCCGATATCACGCTCCAATTCGCTGCGAAGTGCTCCCGCCGCTTCACGATACGCATCCAGATCGAGGTGCTCGATTTCCTGTCGCACAATCCAGTAGGCCATGGGGTTGATGTCACAGCCGACAATGTCGCAACCGATCCGGTTTGCCTCCATGAGCGGTGTTCCGCCCCCCATGAAAGGGTCGGCGACACGAAGCCCTTCGAGATCGTGACTCTCATAGAAGGATTCCTGGAGAGCGGTAGTTCTGCTGGATCTGCTTTTCCCGCAGAGCGAGCCCGGCCACAAATGGAATATCGAAAAGTTGTTCTATCATTATATTTTACCAGTCGAAGGAAACTAGCAGTGTCAGGCTCTGGAAGCAAGCTTACGATCAGGGCAAACGTCATAATGATTGGCAATATTCTGGCTGTAGACAAACAGAAATGCTCAAGGTTAATGCTTGTGAGGCACTTGCAGAACCCCTCGTGGTTCCCGCTTGAAGCCGGGAACCACGAGGGGTTCTGCAAGGGAAAATGGCGGATGCTGTGCGCGTGTGGGTTTTTGGCCGCCTGATGGGCTGGAATCACCATTTTTGAGCACACT
>CAZOXS010000111.1:0-8184 GCA_964583785.1 uncultured Victivallales bacterium | reverse complement strand
CTCGCAGACCGACACGAACTGCCGGTGCTGCTCGTCGAGTTCGCCAAGCTCATCCTCCAGCACGGGCAGCAACCATGTCTGGATGCTGTTCCACAGTTCGCCGATCAGGGGCCGTCGTGACTTTGCCTACAGAGGCTCTTGCAAAACCCCTCGCCGTGCCCGGCTTCAAGCGGGCACGGCGAGGGGTTTTGCAAGAGCCTCTATGGGGTAGCGGGGACACAAAATACAGATGCTGGGTCAACGGCATTCATGTCGCCAGCGCACCGGCAGAAGTTGGAACCATGCAGAATTGCTTGGCAGTGACGAACAAGCGTTGTGGAACCTCCTTCCTGGGGAAATTCCCATACTGGCCGAGGCTCGGGTTCCCCCATGGCCATCAGTCCAGAATGGACGACAAGTGGTCTCTTCCCCATGTCACTTCGGCTGCCTGCCGCGCAAACCTTTGTGTTGCGGTTCCCGCGTGAACTGGGCCGGCCACATCTTTCTTGATATGGATGGCACCGAGGGTACGCGTGTTGATTTCGACTTCAGGGAATGTCCTCAAATAAAATCGGAGCACCGGGAAACCTACATCCTGCCGGGAAGGCGATGGGCTCACCTGGAGGCTGAATGGAGAACCGTATAGAATCGAAATGGTTCACGAATAGACAATCTCCGCCAGGGGACCATTACGGGTGGGTCGGCAAGGGGGCTGCACATCAAGTCTGCCCGCATTGGCACCCCCAAGGGGAGTCGAACCCCTCTTCCCAGGATGAGAACCTGATGTCCTAACCGATAGACGATGGGGGCAGTGCCTTCTCTTGCGAAACGGACCGGGATTCTGTCTTATTGTGCCATCCATGTCAATAAACAATTGATCCGGCATGCCGCCTTTAGTATTATGGTCACACGAATTGATGAAAGGCTCTCCATGACGGCAACAAAACGCAAACTGTTTTACGGGCTGGTGGTTTTGCTTTTCCTGCTGATAATCATACTCATCGGCTGGTTGGCTTATTCGCTATTCGCGTTGCGGATTGAGCCGCCGCAGTCCGTTCCCGCCACGTCGATTCCCTTGCCGCACCAGCAATCCGGGGCGGGGCCGTTCAGTGAGACGGTGATCAATATCGAAGGCTTGCCTGAAACGGCGACCGGAACCGCGGGACAGACGGATGCGGCGACCGACGAGCCGGACGCCACCGCGACGGCTGGTCATATCCCCTGCATCTGCGAGGGCTACGGCCCTGAGATTACCAGTCGTGCAGCCCATGAGAACCCGCTGGCACACCAGACGGTCTTTAGCGCAACGCGTGCCATCGTGACGTTGACGCTTCCTCCTAAACAACAGCGAGGCGATCAATGAACGTATTGGCCTTGAAAAAGCCTCTCTGTCTGGTGATGGCGGTGGTTTCGTTGCCCGGCTGGTTTTGCCTGCCAGTGAACGCCGAGGAGCAGCGGACCCTTGAAATTGTACTCTCGGGTGCCAGCGGCACCGGTGCGGCACCGGTGCCGGGCCAGCAGGCCGATATGGCCGGCTCCTTGCTTGGTGAGGCGCGTACGGATTTTGAAGATAACGGTGCGGTGTCGCCGGCCTCCGTGGCGGGGACGTTTTATCAGGTTTATCCCGGTATTGACCTTCGCTGTTACACCGATGCACATCATATCGAGTACGAATTCCTGTTGGGGCCGGGGGCGGCCCCGTCCCTGATCCGATTTCAGCTCTCCGGCGTGCAATTCGAGGCGATGACCGCTGAGGGTAACATCGTCTACAAGGGCGACGGGTTCGAGGTTTATCAGCGGGCGCCGGTTACGTTCCGGATCGAGGATGACGGACGGCGGCGTCCAGTGGCGGCGGGTACACATCTTGGTGGCGATTCGGATGTGTCCATTTCGGTTTCAGAGGCGGATGGTGATCATGCTGACGCGCTGAACGGTTCGCGTTTTAACATCGTGCCGGCGGGTAGCGGCACGGGCGGCCCGGATTACGATTTCTTCATGTCGCGCTTTGAGATCACGAACACACAGTGGATCCGCTTCCTGAACGATGCGCAATTGAATGCCCGCAACCCGCGTGGCGAGCATGTCTACATCGACAAGCAAGGGAATGCCTGGATCAATCCGGCCATGCAGCCGGATCGTGACGAACTATTCCAGATCGGTAATGCCCGGATCCGTTACACACCGGATCGTGCGCCCGGAGACCGTTATACGCACCTCATGAACGACCGCGGTCGGCAACCTTATGCCGATCACCCGGCGGTGGGGATTTCGTGGTACGGGGCGGTCAAATACTGCAACTGGCTGACGTTGCAGGCCGGCCGCGGCCCGGATGAACGCTGCTACCGCGAAGGCACCAATAGCTTCGATTGGGCTCCGGTGACATCCACCAACTGGACCAACGGATTCTTCACGGCGGAGGAGCGGCAGGCCTGGCTTGCTCTCAAGGGGTTCCGTCTGCCCATGTTGCGTCTGTTCGATCCGGAAAGCCGCGCCCCGACCAACTCATTCAATGAATTCCTGAAAGCAGGTTCGTGGAGTGGCACGACCAATGTGGATTTTGGTTTCGGCCGTGATACCTACGGCACCAATGACGCGAATGCGATTGATGCCGCCATGATGATCGGTTACGACACGTTGCCGGTGGGTTATTTCAATGGGCAGAATCCGCTGGCCGACGGGAGGACGCATCGTAACGAGAACGGATTCGGCATTCATGATCTCACGGGTAACGCCGGTGAATGGGTGAACGATCCCGCCCGGGCTGGCGTGCCCGATGCCCGCTCGCTGGTCGGTGGTTCATTCCGCACCCGGCCTCGCCCGTTGGACGACGATGTGATGGTGCCGCCCTACGTCAGCGAGGATGCCAGCAGTTTTCGGCCGGTGACGACGTATATGCCCGACTCGCGGACGCAAGTGAACATTTTATTCTGTTTCCATTCCACTGATGGCCTACCTGATGAATGGCGCGATCGGTTTGGTATCGGATCATCGGGACGTGGGGCAGGGCAATTCGCGACACAGCCTGTGAGGCCCGGAGCGTCTGATTTTGAAGATACGGGTTTGTTGATGGATGGGATTGAGCCGCCGGATGCCGTGCCGCCAGAGGAACCCACCGGCATTGTCTATCGCGATGACCAGAAGGAGCCGCCGCAGGAAGAACCGCCAATTTCCGGTGGTGGCGGCGGAGCAGACCCAGTTATCCCTTTCCCGCCGCCACCGCCACCCCCACCACCGCCACCGCCACCACCAGCACCACCACCGCCGCTCTACATCCTGGATGTGTACTCGCAAAACCCGGATGGCGGCGTTTTCATCCCGCTTTCCATGCCCGATTATTACGGCCGGGCCGATGGCGAAACGGCTTTCACCCGCCAATACGAGTTCGGCACGACGGTCTCGCTGAGCGCACCCGCCACCGTTGGTTCCAGTGTTTTCCAGTACTGGCTGCGCAACGGGGTGCCCTTCACCACCTCGCCGACCATCACGGTACAAATGCTTGACGACCTACAGTTGACCGCTGTCTACCTCACACCGGTACCGCCGGTGCAGCGGACGTTGGTGGTGGACTCCTCTCCTGATCGCAATGTGCCGGTGGTCGTCAGCCTGCCTGACAACAACGGCCAGCAGAATGGCAATACGCTCATGTCGCGCGTCTATGACAACCGCACCGAGGTCACGGTCTCGGTACCATCCACCTTCAATGGCGAATCGTTCACGGGGTGGCTGCGTAACGGGGTGTTATTCTCGCTCAACCCGACGGTCAGCGTCACCCTGCTGGCGGATACCCGGTTGACCGCCCTCTACAGCCCGCCGCCGCCGCCAGACCAGCGGCGTCTGGTGGTTGCCTCGTCAAATCCGGACGGTGGCGTGCCCGTCAGCGTCAATATTCCCGATGTCAACGGACGGCAGGATGGTGACTCCACGTTCGACCGCCTGTATACGTACGGTGAGTCGGTTACCCTCACGGCTCCGTCCACCGCGCCCAACGGTAATACGTTCCTGCGCTGGTTGCGTAATGGCGTGGTGTTCTCCTATAACGAGACGGTTACCGTGACGATGACCAGCGACCTGGTGCTGACGGCCGAGTATGCCTCGCCGCCGCCCGATGTGGTTCTGACCGTCGGGTCCGTTAATCCGGGAAGCGGCGTGGGTATCGCGATCGGGACTGCCGATAACAATGGCAACCGCGACGGCACGACAACCTTCTCGCGCCAGTATGATCCGGGAACGACGACGACCGTTACCGCCCCGGCTGTCGCGCCCAACGGAAACGTCTTCAGCCGCTGGGTGCTCAACGGTACCCCGCTCTCGACCAGTACCACGGTAACGCTTACGCTGCTCGAGGATTCCGAGCTGATTGCCGTCTACCAGCGGCCTTCCCCGCCCGTCGATATCTGGACGCTGGATGTGCGCTCGCAGAACCCCGCCAGTGGCGTCGGTATCTACGTCTCCGCTGCCGATACCAACGGTCTCAGCAGCGGGGTCACGGCCTTCTCCCGTTCCTACGCGAATGGCACGCCGGTCGCGTTGACGGCTGCGGCCACCGCGCCGGACGGACAGTTGTTCTCGCATTGGATTGTCGATGGCGTGCGTTATAGCGATAGCGAGACCATTAGCCTGATCATGACGGGAAACCGCACGGTGACGGCGGTCTATGCCGACCCGCCGCCGCCGATCCGCTACCTGCTGACGGTCCAGTCGCGCAACCCGAACAGTTCGATTGTCGTTACGGTCGACCCCGCCGATGTCAACGGCCAGCAGAATGGTGTCACCACGTTCACCCGACTCTATGAAGCAGGGGAAGTGGTGACCCTGACCGCCCGTAATCCGGCGTTTCCGGGGTCCTCGAACGTGCTGCGGCAGTGGCTGCTTGACGGCACCCCGATCTCGACGAATGCGACCATCACCGTGACCATGCTGCGCGACACGACGGTGACGGCGGTCTATGGTCCTGAAATTCCCGCCGAGGACCATACCCTGCGCGTCGAATCACGCGATCCCGATGGCGGTGTTCCGATCTCCATCTCCGTAACCGATCTCAATGGTGAGGGAAGCGGCAGCACGACCTTTGAACGGCTATACAGCCACGGCACGAATGTCACGGCGGTCGCGCCAGCGATCGCTCCTGGCGGCAACCGTTTCCAGGGCTGGTTACTTGGCGGCAATCTCTTCACCACCAACACGTCCGTGACGGTCTCCATGCTCGGCGACCTCACCCTGACCGCGCTCTATGCCCCGCCGCCGATCGTGCGTACGCTGACCGTGAATTCGCAGAACCCGGCCAGCGGGGTGCCGATCACGGTCAGCCAGCCTGACAACAACAACAATCAGAACGGTTCCACGTCGTTCCAGCGCATTTATGATGATGGCGAGACCGTGACGCTGGTTGCCCCGCTAATCGCTCCTAACGGTCGGGATATTTTCCTGCACTGGCTGCGCGACGGCGTGCCCGTCACGACGAACAACACGGTGGATGTTGCCCTCTACGCGGATGTGACGATGACGGCAGTCTACATCCAGCCGTCGACCTTTGACCTGACCGTCCGCTCCGACAACCCTGCCCGTAATGTACCGATTACCATCGGGACCCCCGATGTGCTTGGACGCACTGACGGCAGTACCCTGTTTGTGCGTACCTATAACCCCGGTGATACGGTTCCGGTCACGGCACCTGAAATCTCGCCCGATGGCACGGTCTTCCAGCACTGGTTGCGCAACGGGGTGATGTTCTCCACCAATCTGACCGAGACCGTAACCATGCTGGCCGACCTGGAACTGACGGCGGTCTACGGTCCGCCTGCCCCAGTCAACCGTTCACTGATCGTGCGCTCGGTCAATCCGGATGGCGGGGTTCCCATCACGATAACGCCGGGCGATATCCGCGACCTGGGCGATGGCGATACCAGCCTGCTGCGAATCTATCCGGATGGCGAGACGGTCACCGTCACCGCCCCGGCCACCGCAGGCACGAACACGTTCCGGCAGTGGATCCTCAATGGCCTGCCGCTTTCGACGAACCTGACCGAGACGATAATGATGTCGCAGGACCATGAACTGATCGCCGTCTATGGCACACCCGCGCAGCCGCAGGAGCGGGTGCTGACCGTGGATTCGCGTAACCCGAACACGGGTGTGCCGGTCTCCGTCAGCACGCCGGATGTCAACGGCAACACCGACGGGGATACCGTGTTTGTGCGTATCTATACCTATGGGGAGTCGACGACGCTCGTTGCCCCCGCGACCAGCGGGACCAACAACACCACCTTCCTGCGCTGGGAGCGCGATGGCGTTCCCTATTCGGAAGACCGTACCGTGACCATTGATATGCTCTCGGATGTGCGCATGACCGCGGTCTATGGCGAGGTGACGCCGAATGTGACGCTAACCGTGGAATCGCAGAATCCCGACAGCGGGGTGGCGATCAGCGTGGCGCCCGGCGACCTGAACAGCGAGACCACCGGCACGACAACCTTCCAGCGCCTCTACGAGGTCGGCCAGACGGTGACTCTCAGTGCGCCGACCACAGCCGATGACCGTCCGTTCCTGCAGTGGCTGTTTGACGGGGTTCCGCTCTCGACCAATCCGGTGGTAAACGTCACCATGCTTAGCGACCGCACCATGACCGCGGTCTATGGCGATCCGCTGCCTCCTGCGGACTTGACCCTGATCGTGCGTGCGGAAGGCCCCGATGGCGATATCACCACGCTGATCGGTGCCACGCCTGATAACAACTCGAATGCGGGCGGCTCGACCACCTTCTCCCGTGTGTACGACAACGGGACTCTGGTCACGCTGACGGCACCGGCCGAGAGCAATGGCCTGAATTTCGACCATTGGGAAATCGGTGGTGTCATCTACAGCAACAACCTGGAGGTGACCTTGACGTTGCTGGCCAACACCACGATCACGGCGGTCTATGTGCAACCGCCCCCCTCCGTCAGCGGGCTATGATCGCGTTTGGCATAACCATTGCCCGTTTCATGCTACTCGCCGTCTTACTGGCGGGCACCCCCCTGCTGCTGGCAATCGCCGTCTCCGCGCCTGGCGACCCGTGGTCGAAACGCCTATCCAATGCCGGGCTGCATGCCGTTGGTCTGACACTCATGGTCGCGCTAGGGCTGCATATCGCGCGCATCCCCATTACCGCAGCCTCGCTGGCCACCGCGCACCTGTCCCTGGCCGCCATCGCACTGCTCGCCACGCTCATCCGCTTCCGCCACACCGCCCACCGCCCACAGCCCACCGCCTCTGCGTCACACAGTGCCGCGCTACAGCCGCCCACTGCCAACCGCCCACTATCTACTCTCCACTCCCCTCTCTCCACAGTCTACGGTCTACTCTTTCTCCTCCTGCTCCTCTTCCACTGGACGCATTTCACGGGGATCGACACCTACAAGTGGCAGGATCTGGCGACCAGCGTGCGGATGGAACAATCGCTGCCCTGGATCGTGCATCCGCTCTCGCTGGCCGGCTTCACCCCGCGCGCCTATCCACCTGCGCATCCGGTGCTGCTGGCCACTGTGCAGATCGTGGGCAATCTGGGTGTCGATGGCGGTTTTGCCGTGGTCTCGTGGCTGATCGCGCTGCTTGGCGTGGCCAGCGCCACGCGATTGGCAGGTTGCGTCTTCCCGCCCCGCCTCGCGCTCGCCGCCGGTTTGCTTTATGGCTTCGCGCCGGTGTTCATGCGCTATGCCCACTGGGCTACGGGGCGCGGTCTTTTTCTCGCGGTCTTTCCCGTGTTTGTCGCGTTGCTGATTGAATCAAGAGGCACCGGCAAGACGACTCGGGGTTCCGTGCAAAAACAGGTGGGTAACGTTTTTCGAGGGGAAGTGAACGTAGGACAGGCACCCTTGCCTGTCCTGCCGAGCAAAGGTCTTTTGGCAGCCGGACGACTTATGCTCGGAGGTCGGGCAAGGTGCCACGACCT
Organism: uncultured Victivallales bacterium; assembly: GCA_964583785.1. Taxonomy (GTDB): domain Bacteria; phylum Verrucomicrobiota; class Kiritimatiellia; order UBA8416; family UBA8416; genus UBA8416. Next base: position 278 of record CAZOXS010000111.1, on the reverse strand, counting down.
ACGTTTTGACATTTTCGGAATTCGCCGTCTGGTTGCCGTTGGCGTTGTTGGCGCGCTTTTGCTGCTGACGCACAAAGTCGCGCTGGTGGCCGTGCCGCTGGTGCTGCTGGCTGCGCTGGTCGCCGCCTGCCTGCCCGTGCGTCGCCTGCCGCTGGTCGTGCGTATCGCGGTCACATTGCCGTTCCTGCTGGCGGCGGCAGCGATGGTGACGCCCGCGCTGCTGCCGGGGCTGGCCGGGCTTCCCGGCGGATTGGTGCGGACCGCCGTCGTGCGCTTCG
>CAZOXS010000110.1:0-6156 GCA_964583785.1 uncultured Victivallales bacterium | reverse complement strand
ACCGGAGGCCGCATGAGTCAATCGCCAGTATCCCAGCAACCCCTTTACGGGCCGGGTAATCCCCACCCGCTATCCACCCTGCGCACCGAATTGGTTTGGGACGGCAAGTATGACGAATACGGTAACCGCCGCGAGGTGGATATTGCGGCCTGCGCCCTGCCGATGCAGAAGATCGAAACCGTGGACGAGCCGCGTCAGCGGGCGGCGGCGACCGGAAACCTGGAATTATTCGAGAAGGAACTTGCCGGCAAGCGGCGCGATGACTTCCGCAATCACCTGATCTGGGGCGATAACAAGCTGGTCATGGCCAGCCTGCTGAAGGATTTCAAGGGCAAGGTGGATCTCATCTACATTGATCCGCCGTTTGATGTCGGTGCCGATTTCACGATGGATGTGCCCCTCGGCGACGGCAAGGAAACCGTCGGCAAGGATCAATCCACCCTCGAAATGGTGGCCTACCGCGATATGTGGGGCAAAGGGACTGACTCCTACCTGCACATGATGTACGAACGCCTCTCGCTGATGAAGGAACTACTGAGTGAGCGCGGCAGCATTTATGTGCACTGCGATTGGCGGGTGAATGCCATGCTGAGACTTATTCTTGATGATCTGTTTGGTCAAGATAGGCACATCAATGAAATTCAATGGTGTTACAGCATAGGCGGAAAAGGTGTAGATCGCTATGGAAGAAAGCATGACACGTTGCTGCTATATTCAAAAACGGACATCTACAATTTTAATGCAAAAGATCCACACGTAAGTACCCCGCGAAAACCCAATAGTCACATGCGACTTAAAGTGAATGAACAAGGGCGTGAGTATCAGGAAAAAACAGATAAAAAGAGCGGCAAAGTCTATCGCTACTATGTAGATGAAGGGATAATACCCAATGACTACTGGACGGACATTGAGCAGCTTAACCGAGAAGATGCAGAGCGAGTTAGTTATTCAACACAAAAGCCGGAGCGACTTCTTGCCCGCATAATTGCTGCCTCTTCCAAAGAAGGAGATCTGGTAGCCGACTTTTTCTGTGGTAGCGGGACGACTGGGGCGGTGGCGGAGCGGTTGGGGCGGCGCTGGATCATGTCGGATCTGGGGCGGTTCGCGATACATACGACGCGCAAGCGGCTGATCGAGTTGCAGCGCAAGCTGCATGGCGAGGGGCAGTCCTACCGTGCCTTCGATGTGTACAATCTGGGGCGCTACGAACGGCAATGGTGGCAGCAGGAACGGTTGCAGGGGGCGGATGAGGAGCATCGCCGCGTGGTGCTGGAGTTTTTCAAAGCCGAGCCGCTGAAACATCCGTCCAGCCCGTTGTTGCATGGACGCAAGGCGGGCGCGTTTTGCCATGTGGACGGCATCGATTCGGTATTCAGCCGCGACGAGGCTCGTGCCGTGGCGGAGGCAGTCACGCAGGCGGGCGGTCGCGAGGTGTATTGTCTGGCCTGGGAATTCGAGATGGAGTTGCGGCAGCATTGCCTGGCACTGGAGGCTGAGTTCGGTTTGCGCATCAAGCTGATCCCGATTCCGCGCGAGATCATGGAGAAGAACCGCAAAAGTCCGCCGCCGTTCCTGGAAATGGCCGTGCTGGAGGTGGAGGCAGTCATACGAACCACGGAATACACGAAACACACGAACAAAAGCGTCGATGTTAAATTGACAAAGTTCCTGCCGTCGCTTGCCGAAGTGCCCGGCAAGGAGCTGGAGGCGCTGAAGGAACGCGCCGTCAGGTGCGGTTTTGATTTTATTGATTTCTGGGCGGTGGACTTTGATTGGAAACCGGGGCACCCCTTTCGTCACGACTGGCAGGACTACCGCACGCGCAAGGATCGCTCGCTCAAGACGGTCAGCGATGCCGGGCATGTCTATGAAAAGCCCGGGCACTATACCATCGGGGTGAAGGTGGTGGATGTCTTTGGTTGCGATACGGGGATCGCGCTGGACGTGGAGGTGTCGTGATGGATAAGGATCAGGAGATAACGATACCGGAAACGCTGACTGTGAATGCCGATGCGCTGGGACCCTTATTCACGGCCTGGGCTGAACCGGACCGCCACCGGGTCCGCGCCGACAGTGGACAGGGTGCGGTTGCGCGCAAGGGGCGTCGCCCGACCCGGATCGCGATTGCGCAGAATCTGAGGGTGATGGTCAAGGAATGGCGTGACAATCATTATTTCGGAGCCAGCGATACGACACGGCATCGCCTGAACCACTGGTGCGGGCGTTCGCACGAGGTCAATGGTGCGGAGTTCCGGTATTACTTCTGCCAGCGCGAGGCCATCGAGACGCTGATCTACCTCAAGGAGGTAAGGCGGCAGGAATGCCTATCGCAGCTTGTGGCCGAGTATGGCGGACCGATGGCGGAAACGGCCGCGTTGGGCATCACCGAGCAGGAAGATGCCTGGAGCCGCTATGCGTTCAAGATGGCCACGGGGTCGGGCAAGACCAAGGTCATGAGTCTGGCAATCGTCTGGAGCTACTTCCATGCCTTGCGGGAAAACGAGTCCCCGATGGCACGGCATTTCCTGGTTATCGCACCCAATCTGACGGTTTTCGAGCGGTTGAAAGAGGATTTCAAACCCGAGGGTGGCGGGCCCGATGTGTTCGACAAGGATCCGCTGATTCCGCAGGAGTGGCGGGGCGACTGGAATGTGACGACCGTGCTTCAGGATGAAGCGGGCGGGGCCAGTACGGGCGGAGTTCTTTACCTGACCAACATCCATCGGTTATATGACACCGGCAAACGGGCACGCAAGGATGCAGAGGTATTCGAGTGGATGGGACCGGCAGTCAGCAAGGCCAAGGCACTGGATACGGGGGCAGCCTTGCGCGAGCGTATCACGGGGCATTCGCGCCTGCTGGTGATGAATGACGAGGCTCATCACGTCTGGGATCCGGATTCGGCCTGGAATGAGGCCATTCAGTTTCTACACGACACCATCCAGAAGCGCACGGGAGGCGGACTGGCGGCCCAGCTTGATTTTTCCGCCACCCCGAAGGACGATGTCGGAAACTATTTCAAGCACATCATCTGCGATACCCCGCTGGGCGAGGCGGTGGATGCCGGGATTGTCAAGACTCCCATTATCGGCAAGGCTGGCGCACTGGTTGAACAGGCCACCGACAATGCCGGGTGGAAGTACGAGATGCACCTCAAGCTAGGGTACGAGCGCTGGCTCAAAAGTCGTGACGAATGGCTGGCAAGTGGCAAGAAGCCGTTACTCTTCGTGATGTGCGAGGACACCGGATCAGCCGATCAGATTGCCGCGCGCTTCAACAGCGATCCGGTCTTCAAGGAACTCAATGGCCGCACCATCAATCTGCACACGAATTTGAAAGGGAAGGTCAAGCGGGTGGGTCGCGGAGCTGCCGCTCGTGAGGAATTTGTCGAGAGCGACAAGGAGATCAGCGACGAGGACTTGAAAGCCCTGCGAAAGCTCAGTCGGGAACTCGATAGCGATACGAGCCCGTATTACTGCATCGTCAGTGTGCTGATGCTGCGCGAGGGTTGGGACGTGCGTAATGTGACCACGATTGTGCCGCTCCGCCCCTATAATTCTCCAGCGGGCATTTTGCCAGAGCAGACACTGGGACGCGGGTTGCGGCGTATGACGCCGCCTGGGCAGGCAAATGAAGTCGTGGCGGTGATCGAGCACGAGGCCTTTGCCCGGCTCTATCGCGACGAGCTGGCCCAGGAAGGACTGCCGCTGGAAATCGTCGAGGCCGACAAGGTACCCGCCACAACGGTATCGATTTATCCCGATCTGAAAAAGCATGGATTGGATATTGCCATTCCGAGACTGACGTCGGGCAACCGTACGCTTCCCGTACTGGGGCCGATCGCACTGGACGAAGTCCGTGAGGCTTTCCGGCGCTATCCGGCCTTGCCGATTGGATCCACAGGGCCGGATAGCGTGCAGTACGAGGGTCGGCATCTGATTACCGGCGAGGTGGTAGAGCACATGAAGGTGCATCTGACACTGCTGGAGTCCGGTTATGGGGCGATTGCCTTTTTCGAGCAGGAACTGGAACATCTCTGCAAGGTGCGAGGAACCCATGCGGTGCTGGCTCCCCTGCTAGAGAGATTCCTTGAAGAAATCCTGTTCGGACAAAAAGTCAGCCTTTTCGACGAGCGGGTCGTCAAGCGGCTCGGGCAGCCGGATGTCCGGGAGTACATCAGGGAAACCTTCGTTCCCTTGATTCGGAGCCGCATTGTTCAGCAGCAGACACGAGTAGCGTCGGCTCCCCCTGTGCGCCTTTCCGAATGGCGGCCATTCCAGGTGACCGTCAGCGAACGGCATCCCGTGCAGCAGTCGGAGAAGACGTTGTTTAATCTGATTCCCTGCAATCGCTCACTGGAAACAGCCTTTTCGATCTTGTGCGATAAGGCGGAGGATGTCTCCGCCTTTGCCAAGAATGCAGGTCCACAGGCGCTTCGTATTGACTATCTATCGGCAGCAATGCGTCCAGCGCTTTACACGCCCGACTTCTTTGTGCGCACTCGTGATGGGCGGCATTATCTGGTTGAAACCAAGGGGCAGGTTGATCGTGATGTGCCATTGAAAGCGCGTGCCGCGATTGAGTGGTGCCGGGCATCGTCTGCCAAGGATAAATGGGATTATCTTTATGTTCCCGATGCGGTATTCCAGCGCTATAACGGAAGTACCATTGCCGAATTATCCCGGGTTTGCGTCCCCTCGCTTGCTGATTTACTTAATCAGGAAAAGTTTCGTGACGAACTGCCTCTTTTCGCCAGTGCCGGCATGGAAACGCTCGACTCGCAGCCATCCGAAGGGCAGAAGATTGTGCCGGACGAACTTCTGAAGGAGTTGCCAGGGCGTTATCGCAAGGCTGCGGATGAGGCGATTGCCTTATTCCGTTTCTTTGAGAAAAAGGATGACGTTAGCTATGCACCGGTCTTTACTGCATTGCTTGGGGCTGTGGATGAAGCTGCCCGCGCATTGATTCTTGGAAAACTTTTGAATCAGATGCCGGATGGGGAAGCAACGCAGAGGAATTGGTTTGAGCCCTATTCTTCCGGAATCGATCGACGGATGTGGACTCATTACGAGCAGGTTGCCCGAAATCTTCGCAAAACGCTGGTTTACCGTAATGGCGTTTCGCCGCTGGGCCTTTTGCGAAATTGCCTTGACTATGCTTTGAACGACAACACCAAACTTACCGGTGTTTTTGAGGCAATCAAGGAATCCTGCCGATTCAGTGGCGGACGTAAACTGTTGGATGTCATCGGAAAGATAAACGATTTTCGCAATACGAGGATTGCCCATCAGGAGCAACCGCTGACGGATCACGATGAAAGCCTTGCTGCGCTGAAGGGATGGATTGAAGGTCTAGTGATGCTACGCGCTGTGCCGGTTGAGTAGCTGTATTCTCTCATTCATCGAACAGATCGTCAGCCTCCTCCGGATTATCTACGCCGACGAGGTAGTGGAAACCATCGGGACCAAAGCGTTTTGCCAAATGGGTGATGATCCGCCGTGCCGTGAATTCCGAGTGGTTGGGGCCTGATACGTAGTAGGGTTTCCCTTGATTCAATCCAGGATGCAGTCCTGGTGGGTGCGCTGCGAGCTTTGCGGGGTGTATTGGTGGAACTCGATGCGCACGCCGCTCGGATCGCGTGTCCATATCTGCCAGCTCTGGTCCGCGCCGAGTTTCTTTTCCGTGACCGGATAGCCGTTCTCGGTCAGTCGCCGGGCCACTTGGTCGATGTCATCGGTCTCGAGGCAGAAATGGGCGATCGGTGCCCGACCGGTGGTGTTGATCTCGCCGCCACTGAAAACCTCGATATAGGTGTTTTCCGCCACTTCCAGGTAGAACCCCGTCACCGCCCCGTTACGGATGAAATCGAATACCTTGCGAAACCCGAGTCCCTCGCCATAGAACCGTTCCACGGTCGGCAGATCGGTGGCGGCCAGACAGACATGCGCAAATCCCTTGATCATGATAAACCTCCAAAGTGAACGGCGGAATGGTATTCATTTCCCGCCGTGTTCGTGAGAGGCTCTTGCAAAACCCCTTGCTGCGCCCGCTTGAAGCCGGGCGCAGCAAGGGGTTTTGCAAAATATAATTCTTCAGCTCTGAACTACCGGAACGCCTGGCATCTCCCCCCCCGCCCTTGCCTTCCAAGGCAGAACC
>CAZOXS010000109.1:0-3123 GCA_964583785.1 uncultured Victivallales bacterium | reverse complement strand
CGGCCAAGGCCTTGAAGCGTTTCTTATCCGCGGTTGTGGCCGTGCCATTCTGTATCTTTGCGAGCAGTATCGCCATTTCGCCGCCTGAGCTCTCGCCCTCGTCAATTGCCTTGACGGGTTTCCCGCCGGTCAGGACGTCCGGCATGGCGTCGGTAAGGATTGTCCGGAATTGCTCACGTCCAGGCCTGAAATAGTGCTGGAGTACGACCTCGACAGTGGCGTGCCCCGTCACCCGCCGAACCAGTTCCATCGGCACACCGGCAGAAAGCGCCAAGGTCACCCAGGTTGCCCGCAATGCATGCCAGTCCCTGATGCTTCCCGCATTGCACCGGCCTTCTCCCGCCTCAATCCTCGTCGTACTCGCAATCACATCCTTAATCGAACAACTAGGGCCGCTTGAATGACGGCCGGGAGTTGAGCGTTTAAACCGCTTGCCGATCCACCGTTCAACGTCCGCAAGATCGGTGGACACCACCCCTCTCGCAACACCCGTATCCTTCTCAATATCGCGCAACGACTGACCGTCCGCATAGCGCCGGAAATTCTCGTGGATACGGCTGCGTCGTGAACCATCGGCGGTATTCGAATTGATTGCCTCAACAGCTTCCCTGACTACGGCGGAGGCGGAGACGGCCGCCGGCAAGGAAGACGGTTCCTTATCAGCCAACGCGTTTGCAACTAGTGTTTTAAAACGCCAGGACAAACCGGTAGGATTAGCCGCAAGCATCGCCGCCGCCGCTGGAAATACAAATCCTTTCCCTTCCTGGCCAAGGGACACAAACACATCCATCAACGGCGGGAAAATCGGAATCTCGACATTCGCACCGCTCTTGCTTGTCTTGACAATCAACACTCCTTCGGCAAGGTTTACTGAATCCCAGCACAGCTTGCAAACATCACCCCGCCTCATACCGGTACAAGCCGCCGTTACCACCAGCGGATACATGAAGGAATCCCCCCGAGCCGTCTCTAAAAGTCGTTGAAGTTCATCGGCAGAAAACGGTTTACGGTGGACCGTCTCTCCGTCTGATTTCTGACCTCTTGCCACATTTGCAAAAGGAGATATACATCCCGCTGGCAAAAAGCGATTGACGGCGGAACGGACAAGCTGGTGATACTCCGACACCGTTTTGGCTGAATATTGGCTTTGCATTTTACGAAGCCAAGCGGCTGCGTCGTTACTGGTGATGGAGTAGAGAAAAACCGCTTCCGGGTTATGTTCCTGTACGAAAGCCGCGAATTTGGCGAAAACCGCATCGCAACTGACGAAGTGCCGTTCCGACACAACCCGTCGCCGTTCCATTTTGCGCCAACGCGCTGCCAGATCCGCAATCTTGACATATTCAACAGCCTTGCCGGTTTTGCTCTTGATGAGACGCTCGGTCAAATGGTCTGCACGGCCTTTGCTCTGCGCTTCGTCAACCATCCGTTGGAGCTCTCCTTCGGCTTCAGTGCGGCTCCGTTCAAACTTAACGTCGCCCATGGCGCGTAGAGATTCTGGCGCGGTCCCTTTCCAAGGCACATTTGTGTTGACCACAAAACGCTTGCCGTCTACCTCGTATTGCCCATAAAAATGCTTGCGCCAGCTTTGCCCGTCCCTCTGCCGTTTCATGATGATTTTCATCGAGCCCCCTCACGTTTAATCGTTAGAGGCATTCTGAATTATAACGGAAAGCGAAGCAAGAATAAAAACACACATCCTAACACACGTGGGCATTATATAGCATTTATCATGTGTTTTGCTATGTAATTCGCGGTTCTCGTTCTTGTTTACACCCAGGTGGTCGGTGGTTCGTGTCCCTCGCCGCCCACCAGCTTTTTAAGGCTTTTTTATCAAGAAAAAGCCTTTTTTATTGGCTATTTCGCACGTTTACCGAAATAAATAACATCAACGTCTGATTTCTGAAACAGTGTAAAAACGTATGAAATTCAGTGTTCAAAACGGCACACATTACGGCACACAATTTACGCCTCTCAGATAGACATTACCTTCTCTTCTGCAAGTATGGCTTGGCCTTATTCCAGAAGCACAGGTTGCGAAGAACATGGGGGCAAGAATGAGAATCAAGATATGCTGCTTGCGCCTTTCTCTTGGAACATTGCGTCCCGTGTTTCAGGATGCCCACTTCAATTCAAGTTTTTTTCCCGAGTGAGCACACTCGGACAGATACAGGTTGATAAGATTTTGGTAGGGCACTCCCGTTTCGCTTGCCAATGCCTTGAAATAGCTGATCGCATCCATGTTAACACGGAGTGTGATTTGCTTCTTCAGGTGTTTTGCGTAGGGATTCCGAACCGAATCCGAGAAGTCATATTCTTTTCTCATAGGAACCCTCCATATTGTTTGCGTTCTTTCGGTACAGCCTTGCGTGCCGAAATGATTCTAATCTCCTTGTCGTCCTGTCTGTATGCACACACAACAACAAGTAACCGAAGCTTTGCACTGAATCCCAGCAAAATGAAACGGTCTTCATCCTGGGAATGGTCAGGATCGTGTTTCAAACGTGCATTCTCGTCGGCGAAGGCGGTAGTCGCCTCCTCGAACGAGACACCATGCTTGCGCTGGTTCTCACGCTCTTTCCGATCAACCCAAGAAAAGGTTACTTCACTCATAATGCTATCGTATTGCTCTAGGCATGATGATTCAAGAAGATTCTTTGATTGAGGCACTTGCAGAACCCCTCGTGGTTCCCACTTGAAGCCGGGCACCACGAGGGGTTCTGCAAGGAAAAATGGCGGATGCTGTGGGAGTGACGGTTTTGGCGCCGTCTGATGGAAAAGAATCGTGATTTTCGGGCACACACCTCCCGTCCCGGCGTTCAGCGCGGGGTTTTCTGATGCGTCTGCGGTTGGCTCGTGAGCTAACCGGCCATATGATCCTGAGGGGCACACAACCTCTACACCCGTTTTTCAAATGATTATTGTATTGTAGCGTATACAATCACGTATGTCTACACTTATTTCAGGAATAATCGGTGACACTCACAGGCATCCGAGCGAATATCCCGCGCATCGTGTTTGGCGGCGGCATGGTACGGCCTTGGAAAACAAGGGCGGGGTGGATATGCCAGACGTTCCGTTGGTTCGGAGCTGAAGCATTATACCTTGCAAAACCCCTCGCTG
>CAZOXS010000108.1:0-4824 GCA_964583785.1 uncultured Victivallales bacterium | reverse complement strand
GGCCTCGGCCTCCGAATCAATGAAGGCATAGGCCCCGTTGCCCTTCGATGCAAGCTCCTTGAGCATGGCGTCGTCGTAGATACCCATCCCGAAACCGAACACCGAAAGGTAAAGTCCCTGGCGGCGGTTGGCCTCGATGCGCTTGACGATCCCGTCGGCGGCAGTCTCGCCCAGGTTGACGACGCCGTCGGACATCAGCAGGATACGGTTCTCGCCGCGGCTGATGAACGCCTTTGCCGCCTGCTCGTAGGCCTGGCCGAGCCCCGCCTCGAGATTCGTGCCCCCCCCGCACTGGATCGCGCCAAGCGCACGGCGGATCGTCTCGCGCTGGGCCACGGGCGTATGCGCCAGCACAAGCCGCGCCCGGTTGTCGAACTGGATGATGGCAACCTGGTCGGTATCGGCCAGTTCGTCCAACAGAAGCTCCAGGGCGCTGCGCACCAGCCCCAGCCGGTCGGGCTGGTTCATCGAGCCGGAGCTGTCGATCAGCAGCGTCAGCGACGCCTGCCGCTGCTCCTCGCGGCCCAGCCGGCGGCCTTTAACGCCCAGCTTCAGCAGGTGCAGGCCGCGCCCGAAGCGCGACGGCGCAATCTCGGAGGCGACGCGGAACGTCTTGCCCGCGGGCGGATCGTAGGCGTAATCGAAGAAGTTCACGAATTCCTCCGTGCGCACCGCTTCCGGCGGCGGCAGATTCCCGCCGAGCATGTAGTTGCGCGACACGGTATACGAGGCGGTATCCACGTCGATCGAGAACGTCGAGAACGGCTGTGCCACCGCGGCGACCAGCGGGTTCACCCCCGCCGCCTTGAACCGCGGCGCGAAGGCGTCGGGAAGCTCTTCATCCTCCAATTTATCCAGCGCCGACACTTCGGAAACGACTTCCGATTGCGAAAACCAGCCGTTCAGCAACTTTTCATCCTTTGCTGACTCCACGTTCCGCTTCAATTCGTCATGCTTATAGGCGGGCGGGGCGCCCGCGCTCCCAGGCTTGCTTTCAGCACGCTGACCGGACTCTGGCACACCCTTTTCTTCTTTCGTAACACCCATTTCCGCGAAGCCCGAAATGACCGAGGCGGAGCACGCCTTTCCCACGCCCGTTATCGTGATAAAGTCACGCCCATCTCCGTCAGCGTCGTTCATCCGCTTTTTCTCCTCGAGCGGTCTACCTTCGCGCCCATTCAAATCGCCAGCGAATAGCGCCCTGTCAGTTGCAATTAGTCGTCCGATGACCGGAATATCGCCGAGGATGGGCACTTCTTTATTTGCCTCGTCTTTCCCGGCCGGCCCCAATGCCGCCTGAGCGCTCATACGCTGGCGCGTGCCGGTATCGCCCGTTTGGTCCACGAACGCGATCGCGATATCATCGTCAGACGTGAACCCCTTTGCCGCCAATTCTTCTCCCTTTCTTCCGGGCGAGCGGCTGCCAAGCATCCCACCCATAACCACCGGGCTTTTGACGATCGCCACCGAATCAAATTCAGCCGGTTGCACCGAGGCTGTTTGTGTAGGCGGGGCCGGTGCCACTGCTTCAAATGAATCAACCGGCACATTCAATTTTTCTAACAGATCCGGTGCAGGCCTCTGCGCGAATCGGAGCAGAGGCTTGGGTGCTGCCGGAGGGGGCGATTTGGCCGGAGCGGGGACGGTATAATGACCGTTAACGTTTACCGTCGTTACCCGTGCAGACTCTGAATCTGCGGTGGGCAGCGACGGCATCTCGGCGGAAATATCCATTTGAACCTCAGTCGGCGCTGGGGGTTCTTTAAATGCAGGCAGATAACGGTAATATACGACAGTCTCATCGACGTCTTTCTTTTCGGCAAAGCCGCCTGCGGGCACTGATTCCGCGATGAGCTTGTCGTTTATCACGCCGGAGGCATTGGCAACCTCGTAATCGTCCACAGGCACTGGCTCGACAGGAGTCTCGCCCTCCCGTTTGTGGGGAGACAGCGTCGGCTCGCGAGGACGCTCGCCCTCCATTACGCGGCTTGACGGCACCGTCTCGCCACGACGCTCGTCCTTCCATCGCCATCCACGAGCGGGCGGTTCCGGCGTTGCCGAAGGGGCAGGACCGGGGACATTCTTCAGTGCCCCTTGCTCATTCGATTCGCGGCTCACGTCAGGTTCGCCCGCAATTAAGAAATCGACCGCTGTTCCGTCATTTGGAGGGCGAGCGTCCTCGCGAGCCGCCGCTCCGCCATAACGCCTTGTATCGGACTTGCCCCGTGGCACCTCGATTTCTTCAAGCTCCTCCATCGGTTCCGGCTCGACCACGCGGACCATCGCAGGGTGAACCGATCTGTGGGTACCGAAGTTGCCAACCACTACACTAAAAATCATCAGCGCGCCGATGAAGACCGCCGCCATCTCCAGGATGTGGAACCGCATCAGCAGCGGCTTGCGCTTCTTGACGGGCTTTTTCGCTGTCATGCGTTGGCGGTAGGCGGCCTTGATGCGCTTGCGGTGCTCGTCGGAAAGCGCCAAGGGTGCTTCCGGCACCTCCTGCAACGCATCGCGCAGCCCATTGAGCGTCGGTGTCAGCTTGTCGGCATAGGCGCGGCAGGCGTCGCATTCCGCCAGGTGCCGGGCCATCGTCTCCTGCGTCTGCGGGTCGAGATCGCCCAGCAGGTATAGCGTCAGGCGATCGCGGATCGCCTCGCACGTCGGTTTTGTGTTCATGTCATGTCCCCCATTCGATGATCGGTCTGATCGGCCCGATCCGCCCGATCTTTTCAAAAAAAAACACACGGCCGCCCAAGCCCCTTACTGCGCCCCCACCAATCCCGCCAACCGGGCTACGGCATGATGCAGGATGTTACCGACATTGCCCTGGCTGCGTCCGGTGATGTCGGCAATCTGGGCGTACGAGCAGCCCTCCTGCAGCCGCAGCACCAGCACCTGCTTCTCATGCGGCTTCAGACGGTCGAGTTGTTCAAGCACCTGCGCCTTGCGCGCTTCCATCGGATCATCCGCGGCCGGATCCGGCAGCTCCAGCGCGGCTTTCTCGTGCAGCTCTTGCCGCCGCGATTCGCGGCGGAGATGATTCACCGCCTCGTTGTGCGTTACGCGGTAGAGCCAGTTCTTGAGCCGTGGCGAGGGCTGCCAGTCCTCATGCCAATGACTGCAAAGCCGGATGAACGCGGTCTGCACGATATCCTGGGCGGCAAACGGATTGCCGGTCATGCGCGTGGCATAACGCAGAAGCGCCGCCTCGTATTCCATGATAATCGCCTCCACCGGGCTGTCGTCGTCCGCCGTCGCGCCGGTCTGCTCACGGGCTGTTGTTTCCATAAACGTCCCTCAAATAATGTGCTCGCTACCCTATAAACGTCTGTCGATTCACATTTCTTCAAAAAAACGCTAAACGCTTGACATCGCTTGTTCGCAAGGCAGAATGAGCCGCAATTTCAACCTACTCAAAAACGGAGCGATTATGATTCGGATCAACGAGAACTTCAAGAAACTACAAGCTTCTTACCTTTTTTCGGATATCGCCAAGCGCGTGAACGCCTTCCAGGAGGCACATCCCGACGTCAAGGTCATCAAACTCGGCATCGGCGATGTCACCCTGCCCCTGCCCTCCGCCTGCATCCAGGCGATGCACCATGCCGTCGACGAGATGGCCAACGCGAAGACCTTCCGCGGCTACGGCCCGGAACAGGGCTACGATTTCCTGCGCAAGGCCATAGTCAAGGGGGATTTCCAGAGCCGCGGCGCCGACATCGCCGCCGACGAGATCTTCGTCAGCGACGGTGCCAAGTGCGACACGGCCAACATCCAGGAACTCTTCGCGAACGACATCACCATCGCCATCCCCGATCCGGTCTACCCCGTCTACGTGGATACCAACGTCATGGCCGGACGCACAGGCGAATACAACAACGACCGCTATGCGGGTCTGGTCTATCTCGACTGCACGGCGGCGAACCACTACGTGCCGGCGATCCCGTCAACACCCGTCGACCTGATCTACCTGTGCTTCCCGAACAATCCGACCGGGGCGACCGCCACCCGCACGCAACTGGCCGAATGGGTCGCCTACGCCCGTGCGAACAAGGCCCTGATCCTGTTCGATGCGGCCTACGAGGGCTTTATCCGCGATCCGCAGCTCCCGCACAGTATCTACGAGATCGAGGGTGCCCGCGAGGTGGCGATCGAGTTCCGCAGCTTCTCCAAGACCGCCGGGTTCACCGGCACCCGCTGCGCCTATACGGTGGTCCCGAAATCCTGCATGGGCTACGATGCCGCCGGGACGGCGATCGACCTGCACAAGCTCTGGAACCGCCGGCACTGCACCAAGTTCAACGGCGTTTCCTATCCGATCCAGCGCGCGGCGGAAGCGGTCTACAGCATCGTCGGCCAGGCGCAGATCCGCGAACTATCCGACGCCTACCTGCAGAATGCCGCCTACATCCGAAGCCGGATCACCCGGCTCGGTTTCACCGTTTCCGGTGGCGAGAATGCACCCTACATCTGGATCAACACCGGAACAGACTCCTGGGCGTTCTTCGACCGTCTACTCAACGAGGCGGGCGTCGTCACCACGCCGGGCAGCGGCTTCGGCTCATGCGGCCAGGGCCATATCCGCATCAGCGCCTTCAATAGCATGGAGAACGTCAAGGAATCCATGGCCCGCATCGAGAAGGTGCTGGCCTAGAAAGACTGCAGACTGCAGACCGCAGACGGCAGACCATAATCACTGTGTGTGAGTGTGTGGTAAGTGGGGATGTGAGGATTGAGACAAACACGACCCCATACTCACATACCATCTCACCCACACACCGAAGTTACCGCCTCGTTTTTGCGTAACCGTTCACGGGGTAT
>CAZOXS010000107.1:0-3008 GCA_964583785.1 uncultured Victivallales bacterium | reverse complement strand
CTGGCGGGCCTCGCCGCCGCCAAGGCCTCCGGGAAGCCGGTGCTGCTCATGACGGGCGCGGTGCGTGAAGGACAGACCGGCATCCTGCTTGAGAAACGCCCAGACCGCCTCGGGCGAGCGATCCATATCCAGCAGCATTTGCCGCCGGCGCATCTCCGACATCCGCTCGTTCCAGTTGTTGCGGTTGCGCGAGACCCACTTATCCAGCGTTTTTTGGAAGGCGTCGCGATCCCCGGCCAGTTGATAATGCAGGCAGTGGTAGAAGAAATAGTCCTCGGTGTCGGGCACCAGTTGACCGAGTGCGGCGGCGCGGTCCCCCCAGGCAAACGCCTCCAAGAATTCCAGTTCATCCCCATCGGCAACCTGCAACGACAGCAACGGCAACAGCAACGCACACACGATCGATTTCTTCATGATGAAATCCTTTGGTTAAAGACACAAACAAAAGGAAAATCCACACCCACTAACATTTAAACGCTTCTCGCCCGTAATTTCTTCGCCCTTTCTTACCACCTTCCGTGGTCGGGCTCTAGGAAAATCCGCCTGGGCGCGCCGGTTGTGCCGGTCCGTGATGCAAAGGATGGTTATGGCATCATAAAAATATTGGTGTTTGGTGGAGCGATAAACTGTATATTGCCGCCGGGTAGGGAACCATCAACCAGCAAGGAGGCAGGCATGAGCGTCATGAAGGAATTCCAGGAGTTCGCGGTGAAGGGAAATGTGGTGGATATGGCTGTCGGCATCATCATCGGCGGCGCGTTCGGCAAAATCGTGACATCGGTTGTCAATGACGTCATCATGCCGCCGATCGGATTACTGCTCGGTGGCGTCAATTTCACTGATCTCGTCATCACACTGAAGTCCGCCGAGGGAGAGGTGGCGGCGGTCACGCTGAATTACGGCAAGTTCATCCAGACCGTCATGGACTTCCTGATCGTGGCCTGGGCCGTATTCCTGATGGTCAAGGGGCTTAACTCGGTTCGGCGCAAAGCATTCAAGGAAGACAAGAAGGCCTGACGAGCCATCGAAAGCTTAACGCCTACCGTGCCGCTGTCCACCAGAGGAGCGTAAACAACAGCAAACAAGGGAGGCTCCCATGCCAGAACCCGACCGCAGCCACGCCCTGTGCGATACCTTCGCGCTGAGCGGGTGCGGGCGGCGGCTGCCGTGTGAACACGGGAGCGGGACTGGATACACACGCACGCGCCAGGTGGCGCGCACCCGTTGCGCCTGTGCGCATCGAGTCCCGCCAGGGGCGTTCACGCCCCGCCCACGGAGGGCAGCATGAACCGCCGCAGCCCCTGCCAGGACTACCGCGCCCCCGCCTTCTACATGATCACGATGACGACCCATGAGTGCCGCCCGCTCTTTGCCCGCTGCGCCGACAACCGCGCACACCTCAACGAAGACGGGTGGCTGGTCTATGACCTGTGGCATGCCATGCCGAAAACCTACCCCGAAGTGGCACTCTCCACGCTGGTGATCATGCCTGATCACCTCCACGGCATCGTGCGGGTAACCGCCAGCATGCAGCAGAGCGTGGGTGTGCCCTTGCGGGCGTTCAAGTCGCAGGTTACCAGCGCCCTGCGCAAGAAATACGCGAATCCCGCACTGGCCGTGTGGAGCCCCGGATACCACGACCTGTGCGTCTGGCGACGCGGCGCGCTCAAAGCCTATACCCATTACCTTTGCGACAATCCCCGCCGCTATTGCCTCAAGAAAGCGCACCCCGACCTTTTCCGCCGCATCAACAATCTCCGCCATGACCGGCTGCCGCCGGACGAACCGTGGACGGGCTACGGCAACTTGTTCCTTCTCGACAAACCTGAGGTGCATGCCCTACGGGTGTCGCGGCGGGTTACGCCGACGGAACTGGACGCCGAGCGACAGGCCACGCTCAAACGGGTTGGCGAGGGGGCGGTCATCGTCTCGGCCTTCATCTCGCCGGGTGAAAAGGCGATTGCCCGCGCAGCACTGGATGCAGGTGGCGAGGTCATCCTCATCAAGCCCGACGGTTTCGACGCCTGCTTCAAACCGCACGGTCAATACTTCGACCTCTGCCTGCAAGGCCGGCTGCTCATTCTCGCCTGCCGCCCGCCGGCTGAACCGAACGCTAAACTCACCCGCGAGCAATGCCTGGCCATGAACGGCTGGGCCACCCATATTGCCGCCCTCGATACGGCGGCGGGAAACTGAGGGGTAAACGGGCAGCGCCCTTCCGTGTGAACACGGAACCGGGACTGGATTCGGGCTGGCGCAACCGGGTGCGCACCACCTGGCGCACCACCCGGCGCACCACCCGGCGCACCAGCCCGAATCCAGTCCCGTAAGGGGCGTTCACGCCCTGCAAAAAAAAGGCGGCGTGATTACTCACGCCGCCCTTTTGTTTTCGCCATAAACGCCGCCTCAGACCTTGTAGGCCTTGCGCGACTTGTAATGCGTGTGCAGGTACTTGTGCGCCATCTCGCTGAGCGGCTCGCCGAGGAAGTCCTTGTAGATCCGCTGGATCTCGGGATTCTCGTGCGAGCAGCGCACCGCACTGGCCTCGTCATCCTTGTAAATACCCGCCATGCGCTTGGCGCGGATCTTATCCGTGGCGCCGTGCGGCTGGCCGCCGCCACCGATGCAACCGCCGCGGCAGGCCATGACCTCGATGAAGTGATACGGCAGCTCGGCGCCCGCCTTGCGTGCCGCACGCACCTTGTCGAGCACCTGCTCGATGTTGCTCATCGTGTGGGCCACCGCAATGCGCACTTCCGTGCCGTCCACATCCAGCTTTGCTTCCTTGACGCCTTCCAGGCCGCGCACATCCATGAATTCGACCTTCGGCAGTTTCTTGCCCGTCATGATCGTGACCGCCGTGCGCAGGGCGGCCTCCATCACCCCGCCGGTCACGCCGAAGAGCGTACCCGCGCCGGCGTACTCGCCCAGGATCGTATCGGCCTTCTCCTCGGGCAGGTTGCGGAAGTCGATGCCGGCGGATTTGATCATCCGCGCCAGCTCGCGCG
>CAZOXS010000106.1:0-3213 GCA_964583785.1 uncultured Victivallales bacterium | reverse complement strand
GCGGGTTGTCAGTCAAGGGTGGCGGGGAAATCAAGCTCCTCTACTATATTTCGCCCCAGATCTGGGCCTGGAAGGCCAGGCGAAGATTTACGATGGCGCGCGATCTGGATGCTTTGGCGGTGATTTTTCCCTTCGAAGTCGAGTGTTACCAGGACACGGCATTGCCGGTGGAATTTGTCGGGCACCCTTTTCTGGCCCCTGATTACGCGGCCCCCGTCGTCCATGATCCGACCGGTCCCGTACTGCTGCTGCCGGGCAGTCGCAAGCAAGCCGTGGCCCGCATACTGCCGGGATTGCTGGGCGGTTTGGAAAGCTTCGACCCCACGGTGCCTGCGGTGGTGCTCTATCCCAGTGAAACCAATCGGGACGTAATCCTGGCGGCGAACCCTCCACCCAATATTCAACTGGTGCCAACCGGAAGAGTGGTGTACGCCCGGGCAGTATTGACGAGCTCAGGCACGATGTCCCTGCACTGTGCCCTGGCGGGGATTCCCGGGGCGATCGCCTATCGCACCAATCCAATCACCTACCTGCTGGCGCGCTGGTGGGTCAAATTGGACTACATCGGAATCGCCACTCTGCTTTTAAAGGAACCGATGTATCCTGAATACATTCAATCCGCCGCCACGGCCAATTCCCTGGCCGCGGAATTGCATGACTGCGTGCGGGACTCGCAGCGGATGACCAGGACGCGCGCACAGCAGGAACGTTTGCGCAAATTGCTCGATCAACCGGCACGCGGCACGGTGGCCGATTGGTTGGCCGGATGGTTGGGCTGATTCAAATCCCGGTCGGACGGACTTGAGCTGCCGCCGGTCTCCGCGGCGCCAAGTGAACGCATACCAATCGCCCTTGGCATTTAACCCGAGTTTCGCAGTTCGCGAGGTTGGATTTCGACGGGGCAGCGAGTTGCGTGGCGCGAGGGGCCCAGGTCGGCCACACAAAATCGTTTCTCACTGCTGCTGGCTCAGCCCGGCGCCGGCTCGACGCCGTTGGTCTGCGCGGCGTAGACGCGCGGCGGCGGCTGGGCAGGCAGCGTCCAGCCCAGTTGCGCCAGCAACGCGGCTTGCGCGGGCTCGGGTTGTGTGATGCGCGTCAGGCAGATCGCGCGTCCGTCTCGCAGTTCGAACCACACTTCCACCAGCACGATCCGGCCGATCTGGTCGAGCAGCGCCCAGGGCGTGAGGCTCGGTGCCGCACCTTGGCAGCACTTCTTCAAATACACCCAAAGGCAGTAGCCCAGGAACGCGATCATCAGGTGCGCATGCACGCGCGGCTCGGTCCAGTGCCAGATGGGCCGCACTTTGATCTCGCTTTTCATCGTGCGAAACGCGGCCTCTGCCTCGGTCAACTGCATGTAGGTTTCCCACAGTTTGGCGGGATCCTTTTCGGTCCAGTGTGCGCGCAACAGATACGCGCCCTCGGCGTGCGCGGCGCGACGGAACGCCTCGCGGTCCCAGGTCCACTTGACCGTGCCGGTGTCCGCCTCGCCAGTCGGCGCGACATACTCGACGCTCGCCCAGCGCCACGCCTGCGGGTGGCGCTCGCTGAACCGGCCGATCTGTTGCCAGACAAGATCGGGATCTTTCAACCGGCCTTGGGTCACGCGCCGGCGCAGCGCGCGCAGGTCGCCGATCAGGCCGCGCAACCAGCGTAGACGCAGCGCGCGCTCCTTGGCCCGGCGCGCGGCGCTGCGGCACAGCACGTAGACTTCGTCGTCTGCGGGCACGAGTTGGACTTCGACCTCGGCGCTGGCCTGCGTCCACGGACCCTCGAGGAGTCTTTGTTCGTAGCTCTGGAGTTTTCGTTTCGGGGTGCCGACCAGATAGTGCGCGCCTCGCTCGCGCAGCAGCGCCAGGTTGTCCTCGCTGACGATCCCCCGGTCGAAGACCCATACGCGGCGCGCCTTGCCGTGCTTTTGTTCGACCGAGTCCAGGATCGTCCCGAGGCTGGCGCGGTCCAGCGTGTTGCCGGGGAACACTTCGTAGGTGAGCGGAAAACCCTCGGGGGTGACGACGAGCGCGAGCACCACTTGCAGGCAATCGGGCCGGTGGTCGCGGCTGTAGCCGCGTTTGGCCGACGAGACCTCGGGTGCCTGGCCTTCGAAGTAGGTGCTCGTCAAATCGTAGAGCAGGATGTCGAAGGTGGTACCGAACAGGTCGCGCCACTTTTGGGCGAGGTGTTGTTCGAGCGCGGGCTTGTGCGCGACGATCCGGTCCAGGCAGCGATAGAGCCGGTCCTTGCCCGCGACTGCGGAGTCGGTGTCCAGCAGCAGATCCATCGCGGTCTGCGCGAACCATTTTTCGTGCACGAACAGTTCGCTGCGCGGGGCCAGCAGCCGGTTGACCGCGAGCAGCTCGAGCACCTTGGCCCACGGCACTTCGCCGGCGCAGTCGCCGAGTTGGGCCTGCCAGAACTCCCGCAAGCCGAGCTGCTCCCAGGCGTGGCAGCCGGTCCAGCATTCGCCGAAGCGGCGGGGCTGTTTGACCGCGAAGCTGGAGAGCTTGACCTCGACCACGTCGTCCTCGGCCGGTGCGGCACCCTCGCGATCAGTGAAGAGCCGGCGCTGGTGGCGCGAGCCGTCCTCGTGGAGCACATCGAGCGTGTGCTGCCAGGATTCGCGCTGGGTCGTGTTCAGTTCGCCCAGATGCAGAAGTTGGCGCTGCACGGTGCGGCCGTGATGCACGCGCAGACTCTCGCACACCGAATAGTAGACGTGCTCTTTGCCATCCTTTTGCCGCGTGCGTCGCTTCAGGAACATCGCGGCGGCATTATCGCACGACACCCCGCCTCGCGTCTATGGGCTGGGTCGGCCCACACGCACTTTGCCTCTCCCTTCAGAGGGAGCGACCGGCGAAAATTCCCGAAAATCGCGTTTTCGTGCGAAAGTCGGGCTAACCCGCAAATTTCACACAGAAGTGAGAAGACTGGGCGTGAATCCTGCTTAAGTTGTTGGTGTGAAGAATCCAAAGCAAACAGAGACCAGCGCCCAGTCTTCGGCAGACTGTCAGCAGACTTCGTTCCAATTTCAAGCCCACGGTGCGCGTGCCGTGGTGGCCGATTTCACCGGGGGCAGCTCAGCAGTGATGGCGGCGTGCTGTTGTTGCGGCAACTCGACCGCGGGCTGGGGTTGACCCGGCAGGTGGCGGCGTGTTTCCAAGACCGGCGCAAGCCGGAGTTGATTGCGCACACCGTGCCGGAGTCGGTGGCGCA
>CAZOXS010000105.1:0-9277 GCA_964583785.1 uncultured Victivallales bacterium | reverse complement strand
CGGCAGGCGCCAGCCACGCACCACCAACTGCAATCGACAACCCATGACCGCAAAAAGCAGCGCGTTCTGGCCTCTCCATCAGGTCACTGGCAAAAGGCGTTGGGCATCACCGGCAGCGACGGCAACGTGCGACCCTCCGCGCAGGACAAGTTCCGCCAGATCAACCGTTATGTCGAGCTGCTCGCCCCGCTGATCCACGACGATATGCTCAATGTCGCCGACATGGGGGCCGGCAAGGGCTATTTGACCTTTGCGCTTTATGAATACATGACGGCGGCGCGCGGCCTCAAGCCAACCGTAACCGGCGTTGAGCAACGCCCCGATCTTGTCGACCTCTGCAACCGGACGGCCACCGCCAGTGGTTTTGACGGGCTGCATTTCACGCCAGGCACAATCGACAGTTTCGACATGGCGGGCGTCGACATCCTGATCGCGCTGCATGCCTGCGACACCGCCACCGATGATGCCATAGCCAAGGGAATCAAGGCCGAAGCCGACCTGATCGTGGTCGCCCCCTGCTGCCATAAGCAGATCCGGCGCGAGATGGACACCCCGGCCAACCGCAAGGACTTTCTGCTGCGACACGGTATTTTCCTTGAACGCCAGGCGGAAATGGTTACCGACGCCATCCGCGCCCTTGTTCTTGAATCCTACGGCTACCGCGTCAAGGTCTTCGAGTTCATCGCCGGCGAGCACACCCCAAAGAACATCATGATCACCGCCTTACGCGATCCCCATGCGTCTCCAGAAAGCCGAGCCTCTGCACAGCAGGCCATTCTCGAAGCCAAAGCCCGTTTCGGTATCCGCAGCCACTATCTGGAGTCGCGGCTTTAAAGATGAGCAACTGGAAGACCACATCAATCATCGGTGTCATTTCCAGTTTCGTCAGATCACCACGGTTTCGTTTGCGCATGATAAGCCTCCTGTTGTTGATTGCCTGTTTGTGATCCCATTTATGCTCGCCGCTATCCTTGGATTCCTTCAGACCGACGACCACTGCTTCCACTTTTTCCGGAATGAAAGGTCATCGTTTAAACGCACGCCATTGCCGGAATATTATCACGCTTGAAACGAACACCGATATAACATACAAATATCGCAGGTCCGTTTTTCCGGGAGATATGGTAAACATGGCAGACGACAAGCAAGACGACTTGATTGGCAAAAGGGATATTGACGAGAACACAACAGGGGCGGCAAACGGCCCGACCGACGAGCAGACGGTGGTGCTGGCGCGCGACCTGTTGCCGACGAGCCTGCCGATAATCCCCCTGCGGGAACGCCCGGTATTCCCCAAGATGACCATCCCGATGCTCGTCGACACCCCCCCGATTGCAAACATGCTTATTGATCGGGTGAAGTCTGGCGGACGCCACATCGGACTGGTGTTGCAGCGCAAGGAATCGGAGGGTGAAGAGAATGGAGCCAGCGCCACACAAACACCAGCACTTTACGATGTCGGCGTTGTGGCCGAGATTGTCCGTATGGCGAAATCGGATTCGGGCGAGGAAGTTCAGATTATCCTGACCGCCCTGCAACGCTTCCGTATCACGAAGGTCATCCAGACCGATCCGTTTATTGTCGCCAAGGTCGATTATCTGGCCGAAACCGAGATGACCGACAATCAGGATCTCAAGGCCTACTCCCTTTCGGTAGTTCGTTGCATCAAGGAACTGATCCAGCTCAACCCGCTGTACAAGGAGGAGTTGAGCATCTTCATGGCGCATTCCAACATCCAGGATCCAGGACGTCTGGGGGACTTCGCCGCAGCCCTGACCACATCCACGCCTGAGCAGTTGCAGGAGATTCTCGAGACCGTGCGGATAAGGGAACGGCTACAGAAGGTGCTGGTACTGCTGAAGCATGAACTCGACATCACGCAGTTGCAGGCGCGGATTTCAAGCGACATCGAGAAGAAGATGAACCGGGCGCAGCGCGAGTTTTTCCTGCGCGAGCAGCTCAAGGCGATCAAGAAGGAACTCGGGATCGAAAAGGAAGGCAAGGAGACGGAAGTCGAGCGCTTCCAGAAGCGCATTGAGGAATTGACGCTGACTCCGGAAGCCGCCGAGCGCATCAACGAGGAACTCGAGAAGCTGAAGTTGATCGAGCCCGCTTCGCCGGAATTCAACGTCACCCGCAACTACCTGGAATGGCTAACCATCCTTCCCTGGGGAATAGCCACCACCGACAGCTTCGACATCGTCAAGGCCGAGACAATCCTGGATGAGGATCACTTCGGTCTCAAGGATGTCAAGGAGCGTATCCTGGAGTTCCTGGCGGTCGGTATTCTAAAGGGCACGATTTCCGGTTCGATCCTCTGTTTCGTCGGACCTCCCGGTGTCGGCAAGACCTCCATTGGTCGCTCGATCGCCCGCAGCATCAACCGCGAGTTCTACCGGTTTTCGCTGGGCGGCATGCGTGACGAGGCTGAGATCAAGGGGCATCGACGCACCTATATCGGGGCGATGCCCGGGAAGTTCCTCCAGGCGATCAAGACCTGCAAGAGTTCGAACCCGGTCATCATGCTCGACGAGATCGACAAGATCGGGGCCAGTTTCCATGGCGATCCCGCCTCGGCCCTGCTCGAGGTGCTCGATCCCGAGCAGAATTCACAGTTCCTGGATCATTACCTGGACGTGCGTTTCGATCTCTCCAATGTGTTCTTCATCTGCACGGCCAACCAGCTCGACACCATTCCGCGCGCGCTGCTGGACCGCATGGAAGTCATCAAACTGGCAGGCTACATTCTCGAGGAGAAGCTGGAGATTGCCAAGCGCTACCTGATCCCGAAACAGCTGGCGGCGCACGGGCTGAAGAATAGCCAGGCAACCATCACCGTCAGGGCTCTGCGCGAGATCATCGACGGCTATGCCCGCGAACCCGGCGTGCGCGGTCTGGAAAACCATATCAAGAAGATCATGCGCAAGATTGCACGCAAGCGCGTCACGACCAGCAAGGACAGGATCAAGGTGGATGCCGCCGACGTCACCGGTTATCTCGGTCAACGCGTGTTTCTGGACGAGGATATGTTCGACACCCCGCGCACCGGCGTGGTGACCGGGCTGGCCTGGACCAGCATGGGCGGCGATACGCTCCATATCGAGGCCAGCAAGGTCAACACCGGCAAGAGCGGCTTCAAGCAGACTGGTCAGCTTGGAGACGTCATGGTCGAATCCTCCGAGATCGCCTATGCCTATGTGCGCGGCTTCGTCGATGACGATCCCGACATGCATAAATTCTTCGAGACCCACGCCGTGCACCTGCATGTGCCGGCCGGGGCGACCCCCAAGGATGGCCCGTCGGCAGGCATCACGATGGCAACCGCGCTCTTTTCGCTGGTCTGCGGGAAGTCCGTGCGCCCCCATCTGGCGATGACCGGCGAGTTGACGCTGACAGGCCTGGTGATGCCGATTGGCGGCGTCAAGGAGAAGACCATTGCCGCCAAGCGAGCGAAAATCAAGGATATCATCTTCCCGTCCGCCAACCGCAAGGATTTCGAGGAGTTGCCGGACCATATCCGCAAGGGCCTAGCCCCGCACTTCGTGCGCACCTTTGATGACGTCATCGAGATCGCCTTCAAGCAGGTATAGCGCTTATGCACTGGCGGACAGGCAAGGGGTTCCTGCCCACCAGTTGCGTCCACACGATCACGCCGTGGCGGTAGCCGCCGCCGGCGTATAGACGCGGGTTGCCAGCTCGCGGTCAATCATGAACAGCCCACCGCCAGCGGGACCGGCCAGTTTCAGCTGATCGATAATGCCGCAGGCGTTCTCCTCTTCCTCGACCTGCTCGTTGACGAACCACTGTAGGAACACTTCAGTGGCATGATCGCGCTCCTTCACGGCAATATCCACGAGATTGTTGATCGACGCCGTCACGAGTTTCTCGTGCTCCAGTACCTGCTCGAACAATTCCAGCGCCGTTTCGCCCTTGAATTCCGGCTTTGCAATCGCCTCCAGCACAACTGTCGCGCCCTGTCGCAGGATATACTGGTAGAACTTCTGCACATGCGCCAGCTCCTCCTGCGTCTGGACACCCAGCCAGTTGGCTATCCCCGGCATTCCCTTGCGCTCGGCGTAGGCCGACATGCCCATGTACAGGTAAGCCGAGTACAGTTCCTTGTTGATCTGGTCGTTCAATGCCTTCGTCATGTCCTTGCTGATCATCGTCAACCTCGCTTTCTTCCTACTCACAAACCCACATACTCACGCATCCACACAATTATTTACCACGAATTCTCAATTACCCCATAACGTCTCGTAATTCTCCACCGCCTTGCGTGCCAGCAGCCGGCCGGCAGCACGACACTCTTCAAGATCGTCCGCCTTGGGCACGAACTGCACGTGCAGTGCCGGACGCGTCAATTCCACTTTCATCTCATTAAGATAGGCTTCGACCTCCGTCGGGCCACCATTCTTGGACCAGCCATACGAACCAAAGGCAAAGCCAACCTTGTTCATCGGCTTAAGCCCCTTCCAATACGTCAGCACACAGGCCACCTGCGGCATCAGGGTCATATTGAGCGTTGGCGAGCCCACCGCCACGCCCGAGGCATCGAGGATCTCGGTTGCCAATTCGGTAATGTGCGAGGCATTTACATTGATCACCCGTACGTCCACGCCTTCGTCAAGCACTCCCTTGGCGACGGCATTGGCCATCATCTCGGTGCTTTTCCACATTGTGTCAAAGGCAATCAGCACCTTCCGTGCCGGACGATGACGCGTCCAGGCGTCATAGGCCTTGAGGATCTCGCCGATGTGCTTACGCCAGATGACGCCATGGCTGGGCGCAATCATCTCGATATCGAGTCCTCCTGCCGCATCCAACGTGGCGCGTATCGGACGGGCATAGAGCATGACAATGTTGGCATAGTAGGTCTTGGCCTCAGCCATGATGACGTTGAGATCCTCGGTGTCGTCGAACCGCGTGGCCGAAGCAAAATGCTGGCCGAACGCATCCATCGAGAACAGCAGCTTCTCTTCCGGCACATAGGTAAACATCGACTCCGGCCAATGCACCATGGGCGTTTCCAGGAACTGCACACTACGCTTGCCAAGCGAGAAACGGTCTCCGGTCTTGACGATCTGGAACCGCCAGCCCGCCGTCTCGTAATGCATCTCCAGTGCCTTCTTGCATTTCGCATCGCAGACCAGCGTCACATTCGGGCAGGCCGCCATCACGGCAGGCACACTGCCGGAATGATCGGGCTCGGCGTGGTTGACAATCAGGTAGTCGACTTTATCGAGCGGTATGTGCGCCTGGATATTCTCCAGCAGGTTAGCCGCATAAGGGGCCTTTACCGAGTCGATCACCGCATTCTTCTCGTCGCGCATCAGATAGGCATTGTAGGTTGACCCGCGCCCGGTCTTGTAACCGTGAAAATCGCGCACATTCCAGTCCACATAACCAATCCAGAAGATACCGTCCTTCAATTTCGTATCCATCAAAACACCCTCTCGCAAATAAAGATCAACCTAATGGCCGACAACAAACAGCCCCGTCAATACACAGCACTGACGGAACCGCCTGTAAGGTAAACTTAAGCGTCCGTCTAGTCAAGCAACCCCTTGAGATGTTCGACATACGCTTCGGCTCCACCCGCCCGGTACCCCGTCCGGGCCTTTTCCTGACCATCCGGTCCAAGCAGGACGATGGTCGGGAAGCCCTGCACACCGAACTTACCGGCCAACGCCTGATTCCGGTCAGCCTCTTCCTTGGGTAATTTTATACGACGGGGGAAATCCAGCTTCAACAGGACTAGATTCTCCCTGGCATAACTCTTGAAGCCCTCCTGCGAGAACACTTCCTTGTCCAACCTGATGCACCAGCCACACCAGTCAGATCCGGTAAAATCGACCAGGACAGGCCGCTGCTTCTCTGCGGCTACCTTTAGCGCCTGATCGTAATCCGTCAACCAGAGTTTTGCATAAGCTACCAGCTGTTCTCCGCTCTCCGATTCCGCCCTCACGCAACCCGTCGTCAAAACAGCCGCCACCATCATCATTCCAAGCACCATTTTCTTCATCATGAGCTCCTTTCATAATTGTTGCGGAAAGTGTACCAAACGGAAGATTTAAAAACAACCGAACAGCACTTTTATTTTATGGTTATCTCAAGCAATAGCAGATTCCTTACACTCCATGTGATTTTTTTGCTTTCATGCCGCCGTGGTATCGGTAGAATGCGCCACAAATCAAATTGAGAGAACCGATAATGAGCGAACAGGACGAACGAATCGATTACGACGGAAACTACGAGGCCGAGGATGTCCTGCGCTGGGGGATTGAGAAATTCCATCCGGATATCAAACTGGCCTGCAGTTTCCAGAATCTGGTGCTGGTACACATGGCGGTGCAAATCCGCGACGATATAAAAATCATCGCCCTGGATACCGGACGCCTGAACGAGGAGACGTACCAGTGCGCCGAGGATCTTTACCGGCAGCTCGGGGTCAAGATCGAATGGTATTTCCCGCAGCATGACGCCGTGCAGCAACTGGAGCGGAAAAAAGGGCTTTTCTCCTTCCGCCGCAGCATCGCCAACCGGCAGGAATGCTGCCACATCCGCAAGGTCGAGCCACTGCAACGTGCCATCGCCGGTGCACAGGCCTGGATTACCGGCCTGCGCAAAGAGCAGAGCGGCACCAGGGCGGCCGCCCGCAAGATCGAGGTCGATCATGTGCACGACAAGATCATCAAGCTCAACCCGATCGTGGATTGGTCCTGGGATGATGTGCAGGACTATGTCCGGAAATACAATCTCCCTTACAACCGTCTATTCGACTACGGCTACCTTTCCATCGGCTGCGCGCCCTGCACGCGTCCGGTCCAGGCGGGTGAGGACGCTCGTGCCGGCCGCTGGTGGTGGGAGCAGGACGAGCACAAGGAATGCGGGCTTCACAACCGGAACTGGAATATTTAGCGAGGATCTATAATGAACATCTATACAAACAACGCCTTATCAATCGGCAACACGCCACTGGTGCGTCTTAACCGGATCACCGGCAGCCAGGCCACCGTGCTGGCCAAGATCGAGGGCCGTAACCCGGCTTATTCGGTCAAGTGCCGTATCGGTGCTCACATGGTGCAGCGGGCCGAGGAGCAGGGACTGCTGAAACCGGGAATGGAGATCATCGAGCCCACCAGCGGCAATACCGGTATCGCGCTCGCCTTTGTGGGTGCGGCCAAGGGCTATCGCGTAACCCTGACCATGCCCTCGACCATGAGCATCGAGCGCCGCCGCGTACTCAAGGCGCTCGGGGCGGATATCGTGCTGACGGAGGGGCCGAAAGGCATGCCGGGTGCCATCAAGAAGGCCGAGCAGATTGCAGCCTCCAATCCGAAAAGCTACTTCATGCCCCAGCAGTTCAAGAATCCGGCCAATCCCGAAATCCATTTTCTGACCACCGGCCCGGAAATCTGGAATGACACCGACGGGAATGTGGATGTCCTCGTGGCCGGCGTCGGCACCGGCGGAACGATCACGGGTATCTCGCGCTACTTCAAGCAGCAGCGCGGACGGGCCATTACCACGGTGGCGGTTGAACCGGACAACAGCCCGGTGATCGCCCAGGCGCTGGCAGGGCGGGTCTTGCAGCCGGGGCCGCACGGCATCCAGGGAATCGGGGCTGGCTTTATACCCGATGTACTGGATCTCGGCATGATTGACCGCGTCGAGTCGGTATCCACGGAAAGCGCTATGGATTTCGCCCGCCGCCTGGCTAGGGAGGAAGGCATTCTCGCAGGCATTTCCTGCGGGGCGGCCGCCGCCGTCGCGGCGCGACTAGCGCAATCCCCCGAGTTTTCCGACAAGACGATTGTCGTAATCCTGCCGGATTCCGGTGAACGCTACTTATCCACGGCGCTGTTCGACGCCTGAAAGCGCCTGCACAGCACACCGGCCTCGTCGAGCAACGCACCGGTCTGTGCCGTAAAACGGTAGTCCCCGTCGTAGATCACCTCGCGGATGCCGGTATTGATGATCATCTTGGCGCAGGTCAGACAGGGGCTGATCGTCACGTACATCACACCATCCTTGACCGACGTGCCGTGATACGCGGCCTGCGTGATCGCGTTTTCTTCCGCATGACAGCAAATGCATTCGCCGAGCGCGGTTCCGGACGGGGCGTCGCTGGCGCAGCGCTCGCAACCGCCCGCGAAGCAGTTGCGCACGCCCCGCGGGGTTCCGTTGTAGCCTGTGGAGATAATCCGCCGATCCTTGACGATCACCGCGGCTACCTGACGCCGACTACAGTTGCCGCGCGTCTTGACCACATGGGCGATATTCATGAAATACGTATCCCAGTCCGGTCTTACCGGATCTGCCACCTCGCTATTTGCCTGCATCCTTGTCCTCCTGATAGTCTTGTAAACACATTGTCACGCTACGTGAAATCCGCTCCCATGGAAATGACAAAAAATCTCATTTTCTTTCTGCTCCGGATCTGCTAAATTACGCGCGGTTTACGTCCCGTTCTGGTGTACAAGGAGGTTGCCAAGATGCACGGGTTCCTTCATTTTGAAAACATCACCAAACGATTCGGTGAGATTGTCGCGCTTGACCGCGTTTCCCTAGATGTGGAGCGCGGCGAGATTTTCTCGTTGCTTGGCCCCAGCGGATGCGGCAAACCCACCCTGCTGCGGGTGGCTGCCGGCTTCGAACAACCCGATGAGGGACGGGGGTATCTCGACGGGGAGGATATCACCGATCTGCCGCCGAATCGCCGCAAGGTCAACACTATCTTCCAGAATTAAGCATTGTTTCCACACCTGCGCGTACGCGCGAACATCGCGTTCGGCTTGCGGGTCAAGGGGTATTGGCCGGCACCAGATCCACGACGAGGTCGACCGGATGCTGGCCTTGGTCGCGATGGAGGACCGTGCCGACAAGAAACCGGGGCAGATCAGCGGCGGCCAGAAACAGCGCGTGGCGATCGCCCGAGCCCTGATCAACCGTCCTGACTTCCTGCTCCTTGACGAGCCGGTCGCTGGGCGGGCAGCCGTTGCCGCACCACTGGTAACCGGCCATATGATCCTGAGGGGCACACAACCTCTACACCCGTTTTTCAAATGATTATTGTATTGTAGCGTATACAATCACGTATGGCTACACTTATTTCAGGAATAATCGGTGACCATCACAGGCATCCGAGCGAATATCCCGCGCATCGTGTTTGGCGGCGGCATGGTACGGCCTTGGAAAACAAGGGCGGGGTGGATATGCCAGACGTTCCGTTGGTTCGGAGCTGAAGCATTATACCTTGCAAAACCCCTCGCTG
>CAZOXS010000104.1:0-8354 GCA_964583785.1 uncultured Victivallales bacterium | reverse complement strand
TTCTATACCAAATCCGTATCAAATTCACAATATATTTTGCGAAACTGACGATCTGATCGAGCAGCAGGCCGACCGCATCGCTTTGCTAACATTCTCCACGCTTGCTGACGAGTTCAGGAATTTGGCCATCGCCGTTCTGATGGCGGCAAGTGTATTTCCAGGGACTTTTCGAGGCCGTTAAGCATACGGATGCACTCCTTGTAGCGATTGCGGTAAGCACCGTACGTGGACTGATCTATGTACCCCTTGAGTTTGGCCATGAACACCAAAGAGGCTCTTGCAAAACCCCTCGTGGTGCCCGGCTTCAAGCGGGAACCACGAGGGGTTCTGCAAGTTCCTCAACAGACGAGTCATGGCATCCTCCTCACCCAGCACTGCTAAAAAAATGGACCTATCGCTAACTTTTCTAATCGGGGAGCGCTGCTGTCGACCTCCAAACTTTGACATTCTGCCAAACAGAATCAACGCATTCGGGCCTTGAAGCTTCCAGAAAAATCCAGCGTTGATGGCAGAACTTGCGGCAAGGAGAATCGAATTGCCCATGCGCGGGCACGTCGCATGGGGCGCTGCAAATTCTTGACTTCATCAGGGCAGTGCCGCATAGTCTGCTGTTCAGCAAACGGAGACCCTGGACAGTGGCGGAAATGGCTTTTCACCCGCCCTGAAATGAAGCGAGGATTGCATGATGAACAGTCGTAAATCAACCGGCGAGAATGCTATCGGCCAACGGCAATGGTTCCTTAAGATCGAGGAGGGCCAGGTATTCGGGCCGACCGATATCCCCACGCTGCTCGGCTGGGCCCGGCAGGGGCGCGTCGCGCCTGGACATCAGCTCTCGGAGGACAAGAAGGCCTGGATCAATGCCGAGCGCATTCCCGCGCTCGAAATGGTCTGGATGGTCGAGCTGGCGGACGGCTCGTACTACGGTCCCCTGAATATCCACGCGATTTCCGATCTAGTTGAGGATGGCACCGTGGCCGCCGATGCGGCGATGATCAACCAGTTGACGAACGAGAAGTCGTCGGTCGCCGAGCGCGAGAGCATCATCAACGCCCCTGCCCCAATCGATGCCGACATGGGCGTGGCCCCGGTCGTGGCCCAGACGGCGACCGCCTCGCTCGCCACCGGGGCCGCGTCCGCCAAACCGGATCCCGAAGCCGCCAAGCGGCAGGCCGTCATGGAGCAGGAATTGGCGACGATACGCGCGGAGGCCGAGGAGCTGCGCGCGCAGATGAAGGACGAGCAGAAGGCGACCGAACTGATCAGAAAGCAGAGCGCCGCAGCCGAGGCGGCGCTGCAAAAGCGGATCGGGTCGCTGGAGGAGGAGAAGCAACGCATCGCCGCCAGTCTCGAGAAGGCCGAGAAGCAATTGCGGAAAGCCAGCCTTTCGCCCACCGGCAAGGTTGACTGGACCGGGGCAGGCCCGAAGAAGAAGGACGAGGTCGAATTGGAAGCCAGCCTGCAGAAGGAGAAGCAGGAGCAGGAACTCAAGAAGAATATCGAAGTCCTGAAGGCCGAGGCCGAGGCCGTCACCGCCAAACTCGGCCAGACCGAGACGCAGCTCAAGGAGCTTACGCGGACCAACACCACGCTGCGCCAGGATGCCGGCAAGCGCGAGGCGGAACTCAAGACACAGATCAGCACGCTCAAGACCGAGGCCGAGGCTTCAGCCAAGCGGCTGACTGAGGCCGAGGACCGCCTGGACCGGGAGCAGGCCGAGCGCGAGGCGCTGGCCCGCAAGGCGGCCGAAACCGAGACGCAGCTTAACGGAAAGGTCGCGAGCCTGCAGCAGACGGCCAAGGTGGCGGAGTCGAAATTGAGCGCTGCCGAAGAACAGCTGCGCATACTGAGCGATGGCCAGACGGCACTGGTTCAGGAAAACGCAACCCTGGAGCAGGAACAACAGGAACGCATCACGCAGCTTCGCGAGCAGGCGGAAAAGACCGCGGCCGAACTCGAGACCACCCGTCAGGCACTCGAGGCCGAGCGGCAGCGGTTGGACCTCGCGAAAAGCGAGACCAGCGAGAAGGAAAGCCAGCTCAACACCAAGCTTGCCGAATTGCAGTCCACGGCCACAAGCACCTCCGCGGAGTTGAAAGCCGCGCAGCAGGAACTCACCGCCCTCTCCGAGGAGAAGGCGCAACTGGAAAAGCAGAACGCGAAGCAGTGCGCCGAGTTGACTGCCCAGATCGAAAGCCTGCGCGCGACGGCCGAGGACACCGCTACCAACCTGGCCACCGCCCGGTTGGTGCTTGAGCAGGAGCGCAGCCAGCACCAGGAAACGCGCGAATCGGCCGAGCAGCAGCTGCAGGAATCAGCCAGCCGCATTGCCGCACTCCAGGAGGAACAGCAAGCAGCAGCAACCAGACTGGCAGAGGCCGAATCACAACTCAGCGAGATGGCGGCAAGCCATGCCGCGCTGCAAGAGCAGAGCCATGCACGGCAGACCCAGCTGGAGGCTGAGATCCGGGATCTGAATCAAACCGCGCAGTCCACGATGCAGCAGCTCGACGAGGCCGAGTGCGCCCTACAGGAGGAAAAAGGCCGCCACGACGATACCCGTGCTGAAGCCCGCAAGATGGAAACGGAACTGAAACGGCGCGTGAGCGAGCTACAGCAGGCCACGGAGGCGACGGCCTCAAAGCTCCAACAAGCCGAGCAGCAGCTTAGTGCGCTGCAAGGCGATCACGAGACACTGCGCCACGACAGCGAGAATCGCGAGGGCGCGTTGAGAAGTCAGATCGAGCAGCTCCAGACCGAAGCCGCCAGGCGCGCCGAGGAACTGCATCAGGCCAGAGTCAATCTCGAAACCGTCCAGACCGAGTTTTCCGGCAACGCCGTGTCGGCCAGGCAGCGGCAACAGGATCTCACAGCCCGCATCCTGGAACTCGAACGCGAATCGATCCAGGGCGCTGACCAACTGCGCGGTGCCCGCGAGCACCTCATGTCGCTGACCGACGAGCATCAGGCCCTGCGCAAAGCCAGCCTCGCCAAGGAGCAGCAACTGATCGCGCAGATCGAGACCTTGAAGGCCTCCGCGTTACAGACGGAGCAAGAGCTGACGGATGCCCGCCAGGAACGGGAAGACACCCGCCAGGCGCAGGCGACCGCCCAGCAGGAGGCGGTAGCCCGCGAGGCCGGACTCCAGCAGACCATTACCGACCTGCAGGCACAGATCGCCGCCAAGGAGTCGGAGATCCAGAATACCCGTGACGCCCTTGCCGAGGCGAGCTACCGCACCAACCGCGTCAAGACGGAAGCGGAAGAGCGCAAGACGGAATTGACCATCCGCATTGAAGGGCTACAGGAAGCCCTGCGCCGGGCCAACGAGCAGAGTCTGGCTCAGCAGACGGAACTAGAGCAGCGTCAGGCGGAGGCAAGACAACAGCTTGACGAGACCGAGCTGGCGCTCCAGGAATCCCGGCAACAGCAGGAACAGGCCCGGCAACTGATCGAGGAGACGCGCGCCGCCCTCAATTGCCAATCCGTGCGGGTCGAGGATCTCGAGCACCAGATGGCCAAGCGCACGGCCGAGTTCAATGAACAGCAGGATCTCGGCGGACGCCGGATGGCCGCCGTACAGGAGACCCTTGATGCCGCTCGGGAGGAATGCCAAACGCTAAGCGAGCAACTTGAGCAAACCCGCCAGGAGCTGGAGAGCGCCAGGCAGCGCATCGCCGAACTGGAAGCCGAATCCGGCGCGTTACAGGATCACGTCGCGGCGCTGCAACAGGAACTTGCGGAATTGAACGCGCAAGCGCAAGCGCAGCAGGAGCAGGCCCGGCAGGAACGCGAATCCGCAGCGACGCAGGCACAGCAGGAGCAGGATACCCTGCGGCAGGCGATTGCCGACCAGCAGTCACAGGTGCAACAGGAGCTGGCGTCGAGCCAGCAAGCCTTTGAGCAAGCGCTTGCACAAGCCTCCGCAGCATTGGAGCAGGTACAGGCGACGCTCTCCGGCACAGAGCAGGAACGCGACCGGTTGCAGGAGCGTCTGACGCAGCAGGAAGCGCAGGCCGCCGAGGCCGCCACTCTGGCGCAGCAGGCTAAAGACGAAGCGGACGCGACCATCAAGACACGTCAGGAGCAGTTGCAGGCGGCTGCCGGGGCACTGGAGGACGCCCGCCGTCAACTCGAGGATGCGCAGCAGATGCTCGCCGACACCCAGCGGGATGCGGAAGCCCACAGCACCGAGTTGCAGCAACGGATTGAGGAACTGGAAGCCGAGAACCGCCAGGCGCAGGAGATGCTGAGGTCGGTCCGGCACCAGCTCCAGGATACACAGG
Organism: uncultured Victivallales bacterium; assembly: GCA_964583785.1. GTDB lineage: Bacteria > Verrucomicrobiota > Kiritimatiellia > UBA8416 > UBA8416 > UBA8416. The sequence continues at coordinate 4,068 of CAZOXS010000104.1, read as the reverse complement.
AACAGTTCCACGACCTGAAAGAAGGATCCGAGGCCACACAGAACGACCTGCAGAGCCGGCTGGAGACGCTGCAGCAGACGGCCGACGAACAGGCCGAGTCCCTGGCGCAGACCCGCGCCGAGCTGGACGCCGAGCGCCTGCAGCACGCGGCCCTGAAAAGCGCTTACGAGCGCGAGACTGCCAGCCGTCGCGAGCGCGATGAACAAATCTCCGAGCTACTGCTCGAAGAGGCCTCCAAGGTTCAGTCCGAACTTTCCTACGAGCGCGATTTCCTGCAGACCGTCAGTGCGGCGTTCAAGGAGCGTGAACAGGCTTTCCGCAAACGGATGAACAGCTTGCAGCACTACATCAATGGCGACCTCGACGAACAGCGGGCGCGTTACCAGGCCCGGTGCGAAGCCGTCAGGAAGCTGGCCGATCTGGAGACGGCACTGCGTGAGGAACGCGAGCGTCGCAGCGAGACCGAGCAACAGATATCCGTCAGCGAGACGCAGCTGCGCACCCGGATCCAGTCACTGGAGCAGGCCAACCGCGAGTTTGCCGTAAAACTGGAAATCGCTGAGAAGCAGAACCGTGAGCAGAGCGAACTGCTCAATGATCTCAAGGGCAGCAGCGAGCGCAGCGAAAGCGAGCTCGCCCAGCGGCTGGAACAACTGCAGGTTGAGCACCGCCAGAGCATGGCTTCGCTGCGCCAGGCGCAACTGCGCCTTGAGGAGCTTACCCGCGAGCATGACAATGCCATCAGTGACGTGCGCCGCAAGGCCGAGGAACTGGCGATTGCCGAATCACTCGTCCAGGAGAGCACGACGCGGGAACAGGAGATCGCGCAGCAGGCGAGCGAGTTGCAGTCGAAGCTGATAGAGGCGGAAACGCGCCTGGAGCAACAGTCCTGGGACCACGAGCAGAAAAACGAGACTTTGCAGAACGATTGCACCCGCCTGACTGGCGAAAAGGCAGAACAGGAACGGGCGCTGGCCGCCACCCAGCAGGAACTCCAGCTAATACGCCAGGCCAGGGAGGAAGCCGTCTGCCAGATCGAATCCCTGCAGGCGGAGCTTGAGCAACGCCGCCAGGCAGCGGGCCAGACCGAAATCGCCTTGCGTGCGGAATTGCAGGCGGCACGCGAGGCGCGCGACGCCTTCCAGCACGAGCTGCTACAGGTTCAGGCGACCCTGCTCCAGGAGCGGAACGCCTTGGCCGAGCTGAAACGCACCAGCAGCACCCACGAGAACGAGCAGACCCAGCGCCTACAGGTACTATTGCGCGATCTGGAGGATATCAAGGCACGGGCCGAGCAACTGACCCAGGCCAACGGCGAGCTGCAACAGAAACTGGAGCAGGAACAGCAGCAGGTCGTGACACTGGAGAGTCGCCTCGGTGATGAACGCAAGGACCTGCAGGATCAGCTCGAGAACGCCCGCCTGCAAGCCGGCAAACTCGAGGACGACCTCTTCCGCAGCAACCAGGCCATGCAGACCCTGCAGGCCGCCATGGATCACGCCAAGGAGGATGCACGCCAGCGCGAGACGTCACTGCAGCAACAGATCGAAACGCTGCAGGGCCAGTCCGCGGCCCTGCGCGAGCAGATCGACGGATTGAAGCAGCAGACCGAACGGGATGAGCAATCCATCAGGACGCTTGAAGACCAACTCGCCGCGCAGACCGAGGCGCTAAGCAAGGAACGCGAGCAACGCGAGGTACGCGACCATGAGATCACCGACCTGAAAGGGGTGGTCGAGGACACGCGTCGACAGCTTGAGTTGCGGGCGGATCAGCTCCAGACCGAGAAGACGCGCCACGAGGATATGGCTGTCCGCTGCGGGAATCTTGAGAAATCGCTATTGGCACAGGAACTCTCGACCCGCGAGGCCGAGGAGAAGGCACTACGCCTTGACGAAGAGCTCAAGATCCGCGAGCAGCAGCAGATCGAAAGCGACGAACGGGCGAAATCGGCCCAGGAGGATCTCGAACACATCATCGAGAAACTACAGGACGAGAAACGGATCGCGCAGGGCGAGATCGAGGATGCCAAACAGGAGCTTGCACGCCGTCAGGGATTGCACGAGGAGCGCCTCGCCAAGGCAACGGTCGCCGAACAGCAGCTGAAGGCCGCCATGGAACAGATGCACAATCAGATCCGCTCGCTGGAAGGTCGCATCGAGCAGGTCCAGCGCGAGAAGGAGCAGCTGAAGCTGCTGGCGACGGAGAAGCAGGAACGGATGCGCATGGCCAACGATGAACTCGGGCAGCGGATCGAGGAACTGACCCAGGAGGTTGCCACCACCCAGGTGCGCCTCGACCAGCAGAAGAAATTCTACGACGAGGAGCGCGATCTGCGCCGCAAGCGCGAGTCCGAGCTGATGCAACAGCGCAAGACCATCCAGGACGCGCAGGGTATCATCCGCAAGAAGGAGCAGTTGCTGGCCCAGCAGGGCAAACTGCACACGGACGAGGCCAGCCGCTGGAAACAGAAGGAAGCCGTGCTCACGAAACGGATCGAGCAGCTCCAACACGACTGGCGCTCGGCCTCCAGCCGGCTCGAACAGTTCCAGCGCGAGATCCTCCAGTTCAAGAAGCAGGGCGACGCCACACTAGGACCGCTTGAAGAGATCGGTGACCCCTTCGCCTCGACCACCGAGGAACCGCTTTCCGCCTTTGTGCATGATGAACCGTCGGCCATCACGGTTGCCGATGATGTGCTGCCGCCGGAATCGCTGGTCGCGTCCGATCCCGAGCCGGACACCTTGCAGCAGATCGAGGCGCAGTTGCAATTGGAGATGGACCAGCTACAGCGTGGAACACCTGTTGATGAACCGCCGACGGAAGGCCGGAAAGTGGTCACTCCGACCGCCCCGCCGCCAAAATCGGCCTTTAAAGTGAAACCCTGGATGCGGCTTGGAAAATGACCATGAATGAACAGCTCCCCCCGAAAATGGTAAAAGCGCAGCTTGTACGGCTGGACGACAACCTCAAGCAAATCGAGCGGCGCCAGGTTGCTGGCATCCAGCGGGCGCCTGGCTCGCTGCCCGTACTGGAAGCCTTCCAGGCGTTTCTTGAAAACGAGCAGCGCAAGGCCCGCCGGCGAATGCTGGCGGTTACCACCGTCTCGCTCCTTCTGCTCTGCGCCGCCAGCGGCGGCGGTTTCCTGCTAGTGAAGCAGCAGTTGCGCCGGGCAGCCGTCGATGTCGAGGCCATGGGCAGTCGGACGGAAGCCCTCGCGGCCACGGTTGAAAGCCTCAAACACGACCAGGATGCCGAGATCCTGGCGTTGGAAAACCGTTTTCGCGACGAGAGCAGCCAGATCATCGCCCAGTACAGCAGCCTGCAGCAGGAACAGCAGGCACTGGCCGCGAAATTCAGCAGCGGCAGCCTGGAAACGCTGGAAGCGCGGCTATTGCGACTAGAGGCCGAGAACGAGACGCTACAGAGCCGCCTGGAGGCATTGACTTCCGGACAGATCGTCGCCGTGCCGGCGGAACAGACATCCCTTTCTGACCTACAGGATGAACAGTCGCCGGACACCGTCGACACGCCGCCCGAGCAGGTCGGCGCGGATGGATCAACCACGGCCATGATGGCCAGCGTCATGCAGCCGCTCCCGGCGGTCACGGTCGTCGAGCATTCGCAGGGATACATGATGACGATCGTGCCGGAAGGCCATACCGGCGGCATCCGCTGGATGCTGCCGAGGTTGCTCACTCCGGAATAAAGAGTTCCTGTCCGACCTTGATGTCGTGCGGACTTTTCAAGTTGTTCGCCTTGACAATGGCATCCGTCGTGGTCTTGTATTCGCGGGCGATCACGGAAAGCGTCTGGCCAGCCGTGACCGTGTGCACATAGCCGGCCTGCTTGCGCGTGCCCGCACTGGCAGCCGCCGCCTGCGTTTGCAGGATCTTCGCGATCCGGCCACTGAGTTCATCGGCCAGTTCACGACGCAGGTTTTCCTGCGCCTGCGCCTGCGCGGTCAGTTGCGCATGGACAGCGGCCAGGTCCGCATGACGGCGGGAATCGGATTCGGCCAGTGCCTGCTGCAACGCCGCCATCTGCCCGTAGAGCACCTCCCGCTCC